>NZ_JBQTCJ010000041.1:0-44865 GCF_052380005.1 Salinarimonas sp. NSM | reverse complement strand
GGGCGGGGCCGTGGCGGTCGCGACCGACGGCGCAGGCGCCGCGGCGGATGTCGGGAGAGCGCCGTCGGGCGGCGCGCTCCACAGGCTCGCCACCGCCCCGGAGACGGGGCCGGGAGAGGCCCCGTCCGTCCGGAACAGGCCGTGGAACGCGGGCCCGTCGCGGCGGGCGAAGGCGAGCGGCGCGTCGGCGCCGAAGGCGGGCGCGGCACCATCGCCCGCGGGCGCCGATCCGGCCGCGGCGGCGTGGGTGCGCGCAGCCTCGTGGGCATCCGCGATCGTGCGGTAGAGCGTCGCCGCCGAGCGCGGTGCGCCGGAGGCGTCGCGGAACAGGGCCGGGTTCGCCTCGGCCGCGCGCGGGAAGAGTGTCTCGGCGGGCGTCTGCGGCCGCTCGCCGGCGGCGCGGATCAGGGTCGCCGCACCGCTCGCGCCGAGCACGTGGGCGACGGCGAGGTCGGCCTCGCTCGGCGCCCGGCCCAGCGCCGATTCGAGCGCAGCCGCGTTGCGGTTGGTCAGCGCACCGGCGAGCTGCGCGGCGAGAACCGGGTCCTCGCGCAGAGCCAGGATCTCGGCGCGCTGCGCGGGATCGGGCACGTGGTAGCGCCCGTCCGCCCCGCGCACGACGGCGCGCGCCTCCTCGGCGAGCCCGAGCCGCGGCCCCTCGCTGTCGACGAGGCCGAGCCAGGTCTGCTCGATGAACTGGAACAGGCCGGTGGCCGACGAGGTGCTCGCCTGAGCGGAGGGGTCGAGCGCCGATTCGCGTTGCGCGGTGGCGAGCAGGTAGTCGAAACTGAGCCCGTTCGCCCGCGCCCCGTCGCGGATGGCGTCCACGACGGGCGGCGGCACGGCCGATCCGCCTGGGCTCGTCTGCGCGGGAAGCGAGGTGAACAGGAACATGGCGCGCCGCGGGTCCTCGGGCCCGGTCGCGGCCGACGGGGCGCGGCTCGGGTCTCATCGCCAGCATCGCCCGTCATGGTAAACGAAGGCTTTAAGGGTGCGGCGAGCGCGCCCGCGAGGAGGACGGACGGCATGGTCGACGAGGCGCGGCGCCACCCGAGAGGCGGGATCTACTTCGAGGACTTCGAGCCGGGCTCGGTCATTCCCCATCGCCTCACCCGCACGGTGACGCAGATGGACAACATGCTGTTCTCCAACATGACGCTCAACCCGCAGCCGCTGCACATCGACGCGCATTTCTGCGAGACGCAGACGGAGTTCGGCCGACCGTTGATGAACTCGCTCTTCACGCTGGGGCTGATGATCGGCATCTCGGTGAACGACACGACGGTGGGCACCACCATCGCCAACCTCGGCATGACGGACGTGACCTTCCCCGCCCCGCTCTTCGAGGGCGACACGGTTCGCTGCGAGACCGAGGTGGTCGAGAAGCGCGAATCGCGCTCGCGCCCCAACGCCGGCATCGTCACCTTCCGCCACAAGGCCTACAAGCAGGACGGCACGCTCGTCGCGCAGTGCACGCGCCAGGCGTTCATGCTCAAGCGCCCGGCGGCATGAGGGAGAGGCATCGATGCGGTCGTATCTCTTCGTCCCCGGGGACAGCGAGAAGAAGCTCGACAAGGCGCTCGGCGCGGGCGCCGACGCGCTGATCGTCGACCTGGAGGACTCGGTCGCGCCCGGCGAGAAGGCGCGCGGACGCGCGGTCGCCGCCGCCTTCCTCGCGCGCGCCGCCGTCGTTCCGGGGCGCCCGCGCCTCCTCGTGCGCGTGAACGCGCTCGACACCGACCTGATCGGCGCCGATCTCGACGCCGTGATGCCGGCCGTGCCCGACGGGATCGTGCTGCCGAAGGCGTCCGGCGGCCAGGACGTGGCGCATCTCGCGGCGCTGATCGCGGTGCGCGAGGCGGAATACGGCCTGCCCGACGGCGGCACGGTCATTTACGCCATCGCCACCGAGACGGCGCGCGCGATCTTCGGGCTCGGCACCTACGGCGGCGCGAGCCATCGCCTGCGCGGCCTCGCCTGGGGGGGCGAGGACCTCTCCGCCGATCTCGGCGCCGAGACGAACCGCGACGAGACGGGCGCCTGGACCGAGCCCTACCGGATCGCCCGTACCATGATGCTCTTCGGCGCGGCGGCCGCCGAGGTCGACGCCATCGACACCGTCCACACCGCCTTCCGCGACCTCGACGGCCTCGCCGCCGAATGCCGCAGCGCGCGCCGGGACGGCTTCGTGGGCAAGCTCGCGATCCACCCGGCGCAGGTGCCGGTGATCAACGAGGCCTTCACCCCCGCCCCCGCGGAGATCGCCTGCGCCCGCGCCATCGTCGCCGCCTTCGACGCCGACCCCGGCGCCGGCGTGGTGGCGATCGACGGCGAGATGATCGACATGCCGCATTTGAAGCGCGCGCGGCGGGTGCTGGCGCGGGTGGGGTGAGTGTCGGGGTCCGAGCGGGGGGCCGTCCGGGCTGCGTGGAGGGCGATGCGTGGAGCTGGAGGCGATTCTCGGTGCGAACGTGCGGGCACTGCGCGAGGCGCGGGGCCTCACGCAGGCGCAGCTCGGCGAGCGCGCCGGTGTGTCCGACCAGCTCATCGGCCGCATGGAGCGCGCCGAGGGCGAGCCGACGCTGAAATCCGTCAAGAAGATTGCGGCGGCGCTGGGCGCCGACCCGCTCGACCTGTTCTCGCGCGAGCCGGTAGTGGAGCCCACAGGCGCGCGGGCGCGGCTGCTTCAGAAGATCACGACGCGGGTGAGCCGGCTGGGGGAGCGGGAGCTGGAGAAGGTCGACGTGGCGGTGCGGGTGGCGTTGGGGTGACGACGTTAGCGTTGAAGCTGCTTCAGCGCCCCCCAGGCAGCCTTGTAACATTGCTATTCATTTCGCTCTCAAATATGGATCTGTACCAAATCAGGTCATAGAGTATTGTGACTGAACCTGTTGCTTCCTTGATCGCATAAATGCTTGATCCAACAGATAGAGCAAACACCACGCGATTGATCATTACATCGATCTGGGGGAAGAGAATCAAGATCAGCGCAATGCCTGTCAATGCAACGGCGACTATCTGCGCGACATGCATATAACCAACATGAAACAGGTATTTTTGAAGTAAATCATTTTGCTGCAAATAACTACTGAAACGCGGAGCACAGATGTTCTCGAATATCTTGGCGAAGACACTCCATGCGAATGCAAAAATTAGCCCGTTCAGAGTTAGCAAGCCGACAAGAAATGGGATTCCGATGGACGGATTTGTCCAAAACATGGCCGGTACATGATACGCAGCGGCTGCTGCCGCCGCTAGGCAAAGCATGATGACCCAAGGGATAAGCGTCGAAAGACCCTTCTCCTTGTAAGCGTCGGCAGTCTCCCTGAGGAAGAGCTCGATAAATGTTGGCCTCTTATCGTCCATAGACCTCAATCAGCGCCTTGGCCGCCTCTTCGTATTCAAGTTCAAACCGCTCATGCGGCTCGATGAAAACGCGTATCTGCTGTGGCGAAGCTTGGACTTTCTCGTTACGCTCACGCTCCATGCTGAACTGCGGCTTTTTCAGAGCGGCTTTGCGACCACCCGGGGTGCTGCCCTCAAGACCAAATTGCCCGTACCCTGCCGACGCGAGCCCTACCGTTTCTTCAATGTAGCCGCCATCAGTCATGTGCATCTTTGCGTCAGCAGCTGGGACTGCGACTCCTCTCAGCGACCCGATACCGTCACGCTTGAACAGTTCACTGAGCTTGTCCCCGGGACTTCTCGGATGAGGGTTGAAGGGTCGGACTGTGAACGTAAACTTTTCAAGCGCCCATTCGGTCAGAGCGCGTCGAGCCTCTTCTTGAGTTGCGGCAGGAATGATGTCCAACTCTAATTCCGGCTGGAGCATGCGCATCACCGTCTTGAACCTCGCGATCCCAGCACTTGCAGAAAGGTGCGCGTCTCCACTCCTGTCACTGGCGGCCAACACACCAAGACGAGGAACTGAGATGAAACTTGTCCAGCGGATGAATCGCCCAGCGTCCCACCTCTGCCTGATGGCATCTCGTTCGCGGTCGTAGGTAGCTAATGAACGTCCGGTGACCTCCTGAGCAACCTCGAACGTCAGATACGAGAACCCGTCCACCTGGGCCAGAGACGGACGGATGATGAGCGTGTCAAAATCGTCCTCCTCGGGCTCCGCCTTGCGATGAGGAACCGGGGTCCCCCTGACGCGGCGGAGTGCCTGCAGCTGCTCTTGAGCGCTGAGTGCCCCCCCTTCACCAACAAGGCTGTAGCGACAGAACACATACGGAACCGGACGTGCCATATTCAACTCCCCCCCGCCCAACTTGCAATCTAGGCGCGGAGAGTGCAACGGCAATCTGAGTCGCGCTAGCGCCTCGCCTCTGTTGCAGCAGCAGAAAAGTGCCTAAACCCCACTCTCCTCCGCCGGCGGCACCGCCCCCCGCTGCTCCGCCCGCGACATCGGCTGGTGCGTGAAGCCCCTCAGCCCCGTCGTGATCTCGTTCACGTCCCGCGTGATCTCCACCGGGGAGGCGACATAGGCCGTCATCAGCTCGGCCAGCGAGCGCAGCGCGTGCATGTGGATGCGCTCGTAGCCGTGGGAGGCGTCGATGCCGAAGGTGATCAGCGCCGTGCGCACGTCGTGGCCGGCCACCAGCGCCGCGGCGGAATCCGAGCGGTAGTAGCGGAAGACGTCCTTCTGGAAGCGGATGTCGTTCTCGCGGGCGAGGCGCACGAGCTTGCGGGTGAGGTGGAAGTCGAAGGGGCCGGTCTGGTCCGCCATCGCGATGGTGACGCCGAACTCGTCGGAGTTCTGGCCGGGCGCGGTCACGCCGTTGTCGACGGAGACCACCGCCGCCACGTCCTCGCCGAAGGCGGAGGAGGCGCCGACCCCCACCTCCTCGGCGATGGTGAACAGCCAGTAGGTGTCGACCTCCGGCTCCAGCCGCGCGTCCACGAGCGCCTTGAGCGCCGCGAGCATCGCCGCCGTGCCGGCCTTGTTGTCGAGGTGGCGCGAGACGATGAAGCCGTTCTCCAGGAATTCCGGCTGCGGGTCGATGGCGACGATGTCGCCGACGTCGATGCCGAGCTTGATGAGGTCTGCGCGGGAGCGGCCCATGGCGTCGACGCGCAGCTCGACGTGCTGCCAGCCGACGGGCGCGGTATCGACCTCGTCGTTGAAGGCGTGGCCCGACGCCTTGGGCGGCAGGATGGTGCCGCGATAGGTGCCCTTCTCGGAGAAGATCGTGGCCCGCGCGCCCTCCGCGAAGCGCGCCGACCAGTTGCCGATCGGCACGAGCTCGAGGCGGCCGTTCTCCTTGAGCTGCTTCACCTGCGCGCCCAGCGTGTCGAGATGGCCGACGAGCGCGCGCGCCGGCTTGCGGCGCCTGCCGGTGAGCTTGGTGCGCACGACGCCGCGCCGGGTGATCTCGTAGGCGAGCCCCAGCCGCTCGAGCTCGCGCGAGGTGTGGCGCACGACCGAGTCGGTGTAGCCCGTGGGCGAGGGGATGCCGAGGAGCTCGGCGAGCCTGTCCCGCAGATACGCCGTGTCGATCGTCAGCCGTTGCATCAGTCGCGTCGCTCGAAGCTGTGGGCCTGCCGCACGGCGGCCGGGATGGACAGGGGGAAGAGCAGGTCCACGAACCGCTCCGCGGTGGGCTGCGGCTCGTGGTTGGCGAGGCCGGGCCGCTCGTTCGCCTCGATGAAGGCGTAGGCCGGCTCATAGGGCGAGGGCACCATGAAGTCGATCCCCACGACCGGGATGTCGATGGCCCGCGCGGCGCGCACCGCGGCCTCCACGAGCCGCGGATGCACGTGGGCGGTGACGTCGTGGATCGTACCTCCCGTGTGCAGGTTCGCCGTGCGGCGCACCACGATCTCGGTGCCGTCGGGGGCGACGTCGTCGAGGGCGTAGCCGGCCTTGGTGACGCAGCGCTCCGTCTCGCCGTCGAGCGGGATGCGGCTCTCGCCACCGGTCGCCGCCATGCGCCGGCGGCTCTGGCGCTCGATCAGCTCGCGGATCGTGCGCTCGCCGTCGCCGACGACCCGTGCCGGACGGCGCACCGCGGCCGCGACGAGCCGGTAGTCGATGACGACGAGGCGCAGGTCCTCGCCCGCCACCTTCTGCTCGACGAGCACCCGCTCGCACTGCTCGCGGGCGACCGCGATCGCCGCGCGCAGGTCCTCCATCGTCTCCACGCCGACCGCGACGCCCCTCCCCTGCTCGCCCCGCGCGGGCTTCACCACGACGGATCCGTGCTCGTTCAGGAAGTCCGCGAGCGCCGCCTCGTCGCGGTCGGGCGCGTCCGTGCCGATCTGCGCGGGCACGACCACGCCGGCGCGCTCGACGATGCGGCGGGTGACCGCCTTGTCGTCGCAGATCGATACCGCGACGCCGCTGGTGAGCTCGCACAGGGCCTCGCGGCAATGCACCGAGCGCCCGCCGTAGGTGAGCCGGAAGAAGCCGCCCTCCGCGTCGGTGACCTCGACGTCGATGCCGCGCCGGCGCGCCTCGTTGGTGATGATGCGCGCGTAGGGGTTGAGCTCCTCCTCCGGGCCGGGGCCGGCGAAGAGCTTCTCGTTGATCGGGTTCTTGCGCTTGAGCGTGAACACGTGCAGGCGCTCGAAGCCAAGCTTCTCGTAGAGCGCGATCGCATGCTCGTTGTCGTGCATGACCGAGAGGTCCATGTACGCCGCGCCCCGCGCCCGGAACAGCTCCGCGAGCGCGCGCACCAGCGCCTCGCCCACGCCCGGCTGGGTCGCCTGCGGGTCGACCGCGAGGCACCAGAGCGAGGAGCCCTTCTCCGGGTCGTTGAAGGCGCGGGCGTGGTCGACGCCCGTCACCGTACCGACGATGGCGCCCGTGACGTCGTCCTCCGCGACAAGATGGATGATCGCGCGCGAATCCCGCCGCGCCCAGAAGAATTCCGGCGGCACCGGTACCATGCCCCGCGCGGCGTAGATCCGGTTCACCGAATCCGCGTCCGCCCGCGAATCGAGCCGGCGCACGTCGAAGCCGTGATGCGCCCGCTCGCTCTTCGCGTATCGTGCGAGGTCGAGCCGGTAGGTGTGGGACGGATCGAGGAACATCTCCTGCGGCGCGGCGGCGAGCGCCACGTGCGGATCGCGGATGTAGACGGCGATGTCGCGCCGGTCGGGCCGCTCGCCACGCATCGCCTCGGCGAGCTCGCGCATGTCCTCGAAGGTCTGGCCGAAGAGCAGCCGGCCCCAGCCGCAGTCGATCGCGGCGTTGGGCCGGGCGAGCACGGCCGCGGGATCGACGTGCACGGCGTCGGTGCGATGGAGATCGGTCATGGTCTGCCCCCGGGTTCTTCCGTCTCGGGTGGTCGGGTCGGTGTCTCTCGGCCGGCGGCTCACACGCCGTGGCTCTGCAGCCAGGTCTCCAGCAGCGCCACCTGCCAGAGCTCCGAGCCCCGCAGCGGTGTGATCGCCGACCGCGGATCGTCGAAGAGGCGCTGCAGGTAGGCCTCCGAGAACAGCCCGCGCTCGCGCGCCTTCCGCGAGCCGAGCGTGTCGCGCACCATGTCGAGGGTCGGCCCCTCGATGTACTTGAGCGCCGGGACGGGGAAGTAGCCCTTCGGCCGGTCGATCACGTCCGCCGGGATCACCTTGCGCGCGGCCTCCTTGAGCACGCCCTTGCCGCCGTGCGCGAGCTTGTGACGCGAGGGTATGCGCGCGGCGAGCTCGGCGAGCTCGTAGTCGAGGAAGGGCACGCGCGCCTCGAGGCCCCAGGCCATCGTCATGTTGTCGACCCGCTTCACCGGGTCGTCGACGAGCATGATGGTGCTGTCGAGCCGCAGCGCCTTGTCGACCGGGTCGGTGGCGCCGGCTTGCGCGAAATGCGCCTCGACGAAGGCGCGGGCCTCGTCGCGGTCGAGCCGCCACTCGGCGCCCAGATGCTCGTTCAGCCGCGCATGCGAGCGGTCGAAGAAAGCCTGCGCGTAGTCGCCGACGGGGTCGTTCGAGCCGGCGACCTTCGGGTACCAATGGTAGCCGGCGAAGACCTCGTCGGCGCCCTGCCCCGACTGCACGACCTTGACGTGCTTCGCTACCTCTCGCGAGAGCAGATAGAAGCCCACGTTGTCGTAGGAGACCATCGGCTCGGACATGGCGCGGATCGTGTCCGGCAGCGCCTCGAGCATGTCGGCCGAGGGGATGAAGATCTTCGTGTGATCCGTGCCGTAATGCTTCGCGATCAGGTCGGAATAGACGAACTCGTCGCCCTTCTCGCCGTTCGCCTCCTCGAAGCCGATCGAGTAGGTGCGCAGCCCCGACTGACCCGCCTCCGCCAGCAGCCCGACGATCAGGCTCGAATCGACGCCGCCGGAGAGCAGCACCCCCACCGGCACATCCGCCACCATGCGGCGCGCCACCGCCTTGCGCAGCTCGTCGAGGGTGAGGTCGCGCCACTCGCCGAAGGACCGCTCCTCGTCCTGCGCCGAGCGCGAGAAGTCCAGCGACCAGAAGCGCTTCTCGGTCGTGGCTCCATCGGGCTCGATGATCCTGATCGTCGCGGGCGGCAGCTTGCGCACGCCTTTGAGCATCGTCCAGGGCGCGGGCACGACGGCGTGGAACGTCATGTAGAACTGCAGCGCGACCGGGTCGATGGTGCGGTCGACGTCGCCCGCCGCGACGAGCGCCGGCAGCGAGGAGGCGAAGCGCAGGCCCCGCGGCGTCTGCGCCAGGTAGAGCGGCTTGATGCCGAAGCGGTCGCGCGCCATCACCACGCGCCCGCTCTCGCGCTCGTGGATGGCGAAGGCGAACATGCCGTTGAAGCGGCCGACGCAGTCCGGCCCCCAGGCGTGGTAGGCCTTGATGATCACCTCGGTGTCGCTCGTCGAGAAGAAGCTGTAGCCCTTCCCCTCCAGCTCCGCCCGCAGCTCCGGGTAGTTGTAGATGCAGCCGTTGAAGGCGAGCGTCAGGCCGAGCGCCGCATCCACCATCGGCTGCTCGCCCTTCGACGACAGGTCGATGATCTGCAGGCGCCTGTGCCCGAAGGCGACCCGGCCGCGGGCGACCACCCCTTCCGAGTCCGGCCCGCGGCGCTCCATCGCGCCCGTCATCCGGATGATGGCGTCGGCCGAGGCCGGAGAGCCGTCGAAGGTGAGCTCGCCGCAGATTCCGCACATGTCGTGATTTCGCCTTTCACTGGGCCCCGCCCGATGGCGCGGCGTCTCGTCCGTTCATTCGAGATCAGATGTTTACAGCTCGAATGTTTTGATGTCAAATGATCTCCGGAGGATCACGGATGACGAACGACGAACGGCTGCGCTTCGTTCCAGAGCCCGCGCTCGCGGCGGGGTCGCTGGCCGACGGCTTCGCGACCGCACCCGGCCCGGAGCCGGTCGAGGCGGACATCGAGGCGCTCACCAAGGCGATCCGCGTGATCGCGCAGGCGATCGACACGCGCTCGAAGGCGATCTCTCGCGCGTCGGGGCTGACGATCCCGCAGATCGTGGTCATGCAGGCCGTGCGCGTACGCGGCGAGGTGACGACGAGCCTGCTGTCGCGCCATTGCCACCTGTCCGCCGGCACCGTCGTCTCGATCCTCGACAAGCTGGAGGAGCGCGGCTTCGTCGAGCGCTACCGCAACGCCGTCGACCGACGCATCGTGCACACACGGCTGACGGAGGCCGGCGACGTCGCGCTCGCCGCGGCGCCGACGCTGCTGCCGCCGACGGCGCTCGATGCGCTCGCGCACCTCGCTCCGCGGGAACGGGAGGGGCTCGTCGCCTCATTCCGCACCGTGGCCGCCCTCCTGCGCGGGAACGCGGGCGAGGCGGATTGACGGATCGGAGTGACGGTCGGTTAACCATGCGCGCCTAAAGCTCGTGCCGGACACGGGATGGTTCAAGCGCATGATTCACCGTCGAAACGCCCTCGCCCTGCTCCTCGGCGCGCCGCTGCTCGCGGGATGCGTCACCGCGCAGCCGCGCCGGCTGGAGCCCGGACCCGAGGGCGAGTACCGCCTCGCCGCGGGCGATCGCCTGCGCATCATCGTCTTCGGCCAGGACGACCTCTCGAACCTCTATACGGTCGAGCCCGGCGGCACGATCGCGATGCCGCTGATCGGCGCGGTACCCGTGGCGGGCGCGACGACGCGCATGGTCGAGGCACGGGTCGCCGAGCGCCTGCGCGGCGGCTTCCTGCGCGATCCGCAGGTCGCGGTCGAGGTGGACACCTACCGCCCGTTCTTCATTCTGGGCGAGGTCGCGAGCCCGGGGCAATTCCCCTACGTCGACGGACTCACCGTGCAGACCGCCGTCGCCATCGCCGGCGGCTTCACCCCGCGCGCGGCGCGCACGAGCGCGGAGATCACCCGCGAGGTCGGTGACGCGATGGTAACGGAAGCCGTGCCAATGACGTTTCCGGTACGGCCGGGAGACACGATCGTCGTCGCGGAGCGCTGGCTCTGAGCGCACACCGCCGCCCCGCGCCGGCGACGGTACCGGAGGCGACATGTCGACGAAGACCCCACACCTGCGCATCCTGCACGTGTTCCGCGCGCCACTCGGCGGATTGTTCCGGCACGTCCTCGACCTCACCCGCGCGCAGCTCGCCCGCGGCTACGACGTGGGCATCTTCTGCGATTCGACGACGGGCAACGCGGTCACCGAGGCCGCGCTCGCCGAGCTCGCGCCGCGCCTGTCGCTTGGCCTCCACCGCGTGCCGATCGCCCGCAACCCGGGGCTCGGCGACGTCACGGCGCTGCGCGCTCTGGGGCGGGTCCGCCGCGAGACCGGAGCGAACATCCTGCACGCCCACGGCGCCAAAGGCGGCGCCTACGCCCGCCTCCTGCCTCTGCCCGGCGGCACGCGCGTGGCGCGCCTCTACACGCCGCACGGCGGCAGCTTCAACTATCGTCCCGGCACCGCCGCACATCGCGTCTACATGGCGGTGGAGGCGCTGCTCGCGCGCCGCACCGAGGTCTTCACCTTCGAGAGCGCCTTCATCGCCGGCCGCTTCGCCGCGAGCGTCGGCGGCTTCGAGGATCGGGTGCGGGTGATCTACAACGGCATCTCGGACGCGGAATTCGAGCCGGTCGACACGTCCGCCGCCGCCTTCGACCTCCTCTACATCGGCGAGCTGCGCGCGGCGAAGGGCATCGACACGCTGCTCGACGCGCTCGCCCGGCTCCACGCCGACGGCCGGCCGATCACGCTGCTCGCGGTCGGGTCCGGGCCGGACCGCGAGGCGCTCGTCGCCCGCGCCGCCGAGCTGGGGCTCTCCGGGGCGATCGCCTTCGAAGGCCCCTGCCCCATCCGCCAGGCGCTCGGGCGTGCCCGCGTCATGGTCGTGCCGTCTCGGGCGGAGTCTCTCCCCTACGTCGTGCTCGAGGCCGCCGCCGCCTCGCAGCCGATGGTCTCGACCGATGTCGGCGGCATTCCCGAGATCTTCGGGCCGCAGCACGCGCGCCTCATCCCGCCCGACGACGCCGAGCGCCTCGCCGCAGCCATAGCGGCGAAGCTCGACGAGGGGGAGGTGTCGCGCCGGGCCGAGGCCGAGGCGCTCGCCGCGCACGTGCGCAGCCGCTTCGCGCTCGACACGATGGCGGAGGGTGTGCTCGCCGCCTACGCGGCCGCGCTCGACGTCGACGCGCCGACTCCGGCTCCCGCTGCGGCAATTCGCTCGGCTTAAGCCTTCTCTCACGCCCTCTGCTTACAAGACGCAAGGAAACAGGACCGAACGACGACGGGTCCTGTGAGGGACGAGACGATGAGCGCCTTGAACATTCGCGACCTCATGGCGGCTGCGGCAGGCGCCGCGGCGGTGGAGGGCTCCGCGCCCGCGCGCCGAGCCCCGCGCCCCGCCGGCGCGCCGCTCGCGGAAAGCGCGAGCGGCCTCCCCGTGGCTCGCAGCTGGTCTCCGGTCGTGCTCGTCGGGTCCGTGCGTGCACTCGAGGCGTTCCTCGTCGTCGGCAGCGGCCTCGTGGTGCACGCCGCCTATCTGGGCGGCGTCGTCTCCGCCGAGTACTGGACCGCGCTGCTGGGCATCGGCGCGCTGGCGATCCTCGGCTTCCAGGCGCTGGGCGTCTACTCGATCGGTGCCTTCCGCGCGTTCTTCCGCTTCGGCTTCAAGATCGCCTTGGGCTGGACGCTCGTCTTCCTCGTGGCGCTCGCCGCCGTGTTCCTGCTCAAGGTCGGCGCGACCTTCTCGCGCGTGTGGCTGGTGAGCTGGTTCGCGACGGGCCTCGCCGTGCTGACGACCTCGCGCCTCGTCACCGCGCTCGTCTTCACCGCGATGACCCGCGCCGGTCGCTTCGACCGCCGCACGGCGATCGTCGGCGGCGGGCCGGCGGCGGAGAGCATGATCAAGGCGCTCGACGCACAGCCCGACACCGGCGTGAAGATCGTCGGCGTCTTCGACGACCGCTCCGACGAGCGCTCCGCCGACGTCGTCGCCGGCTACCCCAAGCTCGGGCGCGTGGACGACCTCGTCGACTTCGCGCGCCACACGCAGCTCGACCTCGTCATCTTCACGGTCCCGATCTCGGCGGAGGAGCGCATCCTGCAGATGCTCTCCAAGCTCTGGGTCCTGCCGATCGACATCCGCCTCGCCGCGCATACCTCGAAGCTGCGGCTGCGCCCGCGCTCGTACTCCTACATCGGCTCGGTGCCGGTCCTCGACGTCTTCGACCGTCCGATCGCCGACTGGGACCTCGTGCTCAAGTGGCTGTTCGACAAGGTCGTCGGCAGCCTCCTGCTGGTGATGCTCTCGCCGGTCCTGCTGGCGACCGCGATCGCCGTGAAGCTCGATTCGAAGGGCCCGGTGTTCTTCCGGCAGAAGCGCTACGGCTTCAACAACGAGCTGATCGAGGTCTTCAAGTTCCGGTCCATGTACACCGAGATGGCGGACGCGACCGCGTCGAAGCTCGTCACGAAGGACGACCCGCGCGTCACCCGCGTCGGGCGGTTCATCCGCAAGAGCTCGATCGACGAGCTGCCGCAGCTCTTCAACGTGGTCTTCTTCGGTAACCTCTCCCTCGTCGGCCCGCGCCCGCACGCGCTCCACGCGAAGGCCGCCGACCGGCTCTACGACCAGGTCGTCGACGGCTACTTCGCCCGCCACAAGGTGAAGCCCGGCATCACCGGCTGGGCGCAGATCAACGGCTGGCGCGGCGAGACCGACACGCAGGAGAAGATCCAGCGGCGTGTCGAGCACGACCTCTACTACATCGAGCACTGGTCGGTGTTCTTCGACCTGCAGATCCTGGCGATGACGCCGGTCTCGCTCCTCTCCAAGAACGAGAACGCGTATTGAGCGCAGGAATCGCCCTCGACGGCGCGGGCGCCGCCGCGCCTCGGCTTCGACGTGGGTTCTCGCCCCGAGTCGAGCGGGGTGCCTTATGGCTCATGGGCTACGGAGGCGGCTTCGCCTTCATCGAGCCCTCGCCCTGGGAATTCGCGTTCTTCCTCGTCCTGTTCGTGCTCGGCGTGGGCGGCCTCAGGCTCCACCGCTCGACCCTGCCGATGGTCGCACTGCTGGCGCTGTTCAACATCGGCGGCGTCTTCAGCCTGGCGCCCTTCCTGCACGACGGCGATTCGGTGATGTTCATCGCCGTCTCGATCTACCTGATGGCGACGAGCGTGCTGTTCGCCGCGATGATGCTCGACCGCGGCGCCGAGCGCTTCGGCGCGCTGCGTTCGGGCCTGACGTGGGGCGCTGCGACGGCGAGCGTGGCGGGCATCCTCGGCTATTTCGACGTCGCGGGGCTCGGCGCGCTCTTCACGGTCAACGACCGCGCGTCCGGTACGTTCAAGGACCCGAACGTGCTCGGGACCTTCGTGATCTTTCCCCTCGTGCTCATCGCGCAGGACATCCTGACCGGCCGCGGCCGCTTCTGGCGCAACGCCGCGCTGTTCGCGGTGATCTTCGGTGGCGGCGTGTTCCTCTCCTTCTCCCGCGGCGCCTGGGGGCACGCGGGCGCCTCGCTCCTCATGGTGACGGGCCTCACCTTCCTGTTCGCGGCGACGCCGCGCATCCGCATGCGCATCCTAGGCCTCGTGGCGCTCGCGCCGGTCGTCGGCGTCGGCGCGCTCGGGGCGGCGCTCTCGATCGAGCCGGTGCGCGAGATGTTCGAGGTGCGTGCGAGCCTCAACCAGTACTACGACGTCGGGCCGACCGGCCGCTTCGGCAACCACGCCCGCTCGCTGCCGACGCTGTTCGAGATGCCCAACGGCTACGGTCCGCGCCAATTCCGCTACCATTGGCCCGAGGACCCGCACAACGTCTACATCAACGCCTTCGCCTCGTACGGCTGGCTCGGCGGCGTCGCCTACCTCGCGCTGACGCTCGCCACAGTCGCCGTGGGCTTCGCGACCGTGGCGATGCGCTCCACGCTGCAGCCGCTCGCGATCGCGGTCTGGTCGACGCTGTTCGTGCAGATGCTCCAGGGCTTCCTGATCGATACCGACCATTGGCGGCACTACTACCTGCTGCTCGGCCTGATCTGGGGCTTGTTCGCGCTCGCCCGGATCGAGGCGGCGTCGCGCGCGCGCGGCCGCGCGCCGGAACCCGACGGAGGACACCCGGCATGAACGAGATGCGCTCCCTCGCCGCACGGGATGCGGAAACGATCGCGCCCGTGACGATCGTCGGCTCGGACGCGCCGGTGACCTGCGGCGTGATGGACTACGCGCGGCGCCTGGTCGAGGCGATCGACGTCCTCGCGCCGGGCCTCGTGCGGATCGAGGCGATCGAGACCCGCCGGCCGCTCGCCTTCCTGCACGCCATCGTCTCGCGGCTGCGCCGCGGCGAGACCGTGCACATGCAGCTGCCCATCGAGGGCTGGGGCAACTCGCTCCTTCCGGGCGTCGCGCTGTTCCTGGCGCGGCTCGCGACCCGGCAGGGTCGCGTCGTCGTGACGCTGCACGAATGGATGTCGCTCAACCGGCTGCGCTATCTCTCGCTCCTCCCGGACGTCTGGGCGACCGACTCCTTCGTCTTCGTCTCCGAGCACCAGCGCGCCGCTTTCCGTACCTCACCCGTCGTCTCCCGCGCCAGGCGCGATGCCGCGGCGATGATCCCGATCGGCCCCAACATCATGGCCCGCCCCGGAGACGAGGCCGCGATCGCCGCCGAGCGCGCCCGCATCCGCGCGAACGGCGACGGACGCCCCCAGCTCGTCGTCGGCTTCTTCGGCGTGCTCTACGCCTCCAAGCGCCCCGAGCTCCTGCTCGAGACGCTCGCTGCGTTGCGCGCGAAGGGTCTCGACGCGCGCCTCGTCGTGTGTGGCGATTTCCTTCACGACAAGCCGGACGACCGCCCCGCCTTCCTGTCCCGTGCGAAGGCGCTCGGCGTGGCCGACGCGCTCGACTTCCGCGGCCGCATCGACGACGAGGTGGAGCTGATGACGGTGCTCGCCGCCTGCGACGCCTTCCTCCTCCCCTACACCGACGGCGTCAGCGCCCGGCGCGGCACGTTCCACGCGCTCGCGCAGATCGCGCGGCCGCTCGTCACGACCGCGCCTGCACGCGCCGACGAGTTCGCGCTCTTCCCCGCGCTCGCCGCGAAGATCGCGAGCCCGGCGACGCGGCTCGTGCCCACCGACGCGCCCGCGCGCACCTTCGCCGACGCGCTCGTGGCCGCGCACGCGCGGCGCGACGAGGCGATCGCGGTCGATCTCGCGTCCCTCTGGGAGGAGGCGGCGCGCGGCCACCTCGCGCTCTACGAGGCGCTGCGCGGATAGGTCGGGGACGCCGCGCGCACCGCCGCGAGGCTGGCCGCCACCATCGCCGCGGCGGCGAAGGTCTCCGCCGCGAGCCGCACCCAGGCGAGCCGCGCCGGGTCCTCGCCGCCGGCGAAGAGCGCCGCACCGGCGAAGACGAGGATCGCGGTCGTAACCTGGATCGTCATGATCTGCCGGTCGCGCCCGTGAACCACGAGGACGCCGTTGTTGCAGGCGGCGTTGACCGCGACGAGGGGAAGGATGAAGGCGGCGATCCGCAGTACGCCCGCCGCCTCGCCGTAGCCGGCGCCGAACAGGATGCGCACGATCGGGTCGGCGGCGAGGAACAGGAAGCCGCCGAGCGCGACCCCGAGCGCCACGAGCGCTCCGGCACCGCGCCGGAAGACGCGCGCGGCGCCGTCGGGATCCTGCACGCGCCGGCTCGCGATCTCGGGCATGACGACCTGCATCACGGGCCAGAGCACGTTCGCCGAGCCCATGACCACGCGCTCCGCGGCGGCGTAGACGGCGACGAGCTGAGGCGCCATCAGGAAGCCCGCGAGGTAGACGAGGCCGAGCCCCGGCGCCGCGCTCGCGGCCTTGGCCACGAAGAGCGAGGCGCCGCCGCGCAGGTGCGCCGCGACCGCGCTCCAGGGAGGCCGCACGACGCCCACGCGCCGCGCCGTCATCCAGTGCCCGATCACGACGGCGAGCGCCAGCGGCCCGGCCTGGAGCGCGAGCACCAGCGCCGCGTCGCGCGGGCCGTAGGGCACCAGGAAGACGAGGAGGAGGAAGGCCGCCAGCGCCCCGATCTCGAGGAAGGCGTAGACCTGCGCGCGGCCGACGCCCTGGAAGAACCAGCCGGGGGCGAGCCCGAGCGCGAGGCCGAGGGCGACGGTGAGCGCGACCAGGGCGGGATCGCCCCCGAGCGTCGGCAGGAGGAGCGCCGCGAGCGTCCCCATGACCGCGGCCGGAAGGCAAAGCAAGAGCTTCGCCGCCACGATCTCCCGCGCCGCGCGCGCGAGCCGGCCCTCGTCGCCGCGCGCCTGCGCCACGGCCCGGGCGCCGTAGGTGGCGAAGCCGTACTCCGGCGCCAGCATGACGAGATAGGCGAGCGCCTGCGCGCTCATCAGCGCGGCGAAGGCGTCGACCTCGAGACGACGCGCCACGATCGGCAGGACGAGGACCGGGATCACCAGCCGTGCGAGCTGGGCGCCGTAGACGGGGATGAAGGTGCGCACGATCACGGGGCGACTCGATCGGTCGTGGCGCGGGGCGCCGGTCCTCTCGATTAGCCCCTGCCCGCTTGAGAAAGCGTTGCGACGCCGGCTCCCGGGGCTCGGCAACGGCATCCGGCGAGAGAAAAGAGGCCCGCCGACACCGGGTCGGCGGGCCTTGAAGGTGCTCTCGATGTGCGCCCCCACAGGCGCACGTGGTACGGTAGGCTAGCGCGCGATCGGCGGCAACTGGGTTCTTCTCATTTGTTAGTTCCTATCCACAGCCGGTGCCGACGAGCCCGCAGCGCGCATGCTCGCGCTCACAGCCGCGTCCTGCGCCGCACCCGACGCCCGTTCACCGGCCGCTTGAGGGCGCTGGAGAGGGTCGTGGCGAGCTCGACGAGCTTCTGGCGAACGGACGCATCGTCGATGGCGAGGAAGGCGTGGATCAGCAACCGCCCGTCCTCCGTCGAGAGAACGCGCTGGGCGTCGATGGCGGGCTCGTAGACGGACCCCGACTCGCGGAACTCCGCGCCACGCTCGTAGAAGTCCGCCACCGGGCACTGCAGCGCATTCGCGATGGCGAAGAGACGGCTCGCTCCGACCCGTTCGGTCCCGTTCTCGTACTTCTGCACCTGCTGGTACGAGACGCCGATCTGCTGCGCGAGGCTCTGCTGATTGAGCCCGAGATCGGTGCGGCGCTGCTTGATGCGGCGCCCGATCTCACGATCGACCTCGTTCGGATGCTTCTTCATATCCATCTTCGGCTCATCACCACCCGACATACGTTTGCCTCCACGTTGTGCCCTCGTGCCGGCCGGCACGACGACTGCACGCGCACGAACGACACCGCGGCGACAATCCGCGGTCGTCGAAGCGACAACAGTGAGTTTCGGACCTTCGAGCGCGTCCCGGACACCGGCCCCCGCCCCGACACGTCTCCGAACACTCTTTGTTCCTGCTTTTCTGGCGCGGCAATCTTCACGTGTCAAACGAAAACGAGCATTTCATCGCTAAAATCGCAATAGTATCTACTTCTGTTTGAGTATGCGACTGATAATCGTAATAGGTGTACCATCCGGCACCCACCGCGCGAGCATCCAGTCGGACGCGATTTATTTCAAGTTGAAACGGTTAGATGTCAGCGACACGCTGGAGTTCTTGCGACCGAATCCACGCAGGCCCGGAGACGGGACGTCGGTCGCTGACATGTCGCGGATCATCACTGCTTGACCTTGCGTGATGCACGATCGCGGCCGGTACTCTCGTCTGCGCGAACCCCACAGCGATTTTGGACGTGCCGAACGCCACGCGGCGGCGTGCCTGCACGGCACGCGTACGCGGCTCCCTTCGGCTTCCTCCCGCTCCTCCTGCGCCGGACGGCGCCACGAGGAGCCCAGGCACTCGACCGCATCGTCGCGCATCCGAAACGCGAGGCGACGCGCACCTCGCCGGCGACCCGGCTCGGATGATTCTCGACGATACGCGGGTCTCGTGCGATCGGCCGGCCCCCCGCGGACGCCGTGGACCCGGCGTCGACCGCCTCCGCGCCCATGTCGGGGCGATCAGCGGGTCGCGAGCAGCCCGAGCGCGGCGTCGAGGATCGTCTCGACCGCGAGCGCGGCCAGGACGAGCCCCATCACGCGGCTTATGATCGCCGCGCCCGCGTTGCCCAGGTACCTGTGCAGCCGGGACGCGGCGAGCAGCAGCCCGAGCACCACGGCGAGGACGACCAGCATCATCGCGGCGGTGAGCACCTGCTCGAGCACGGGGTGCGCGCGGTTGTCGGTGAGGAGCACCACGCTCAGCATCGCGCCGGGTCCTGCGATCGACGGGATGGCGAGCGGATAGACCGCGAGCTCGGCATCCGACTTCTCGACGAGGGCGCGCTCCTCGTCGGGCTTCGCCTCGCCGAGAATCATGCGCAGCGCGAACAGGAACAGCACGATCCCGCCGGCGATCTGGAACGAGACGAGGCTCACGCCCACCGCCTCCAGGAAGATCTGCCCCACGACGATGAAGCCGAGGAGCACGACCGCCGCGATCCCGACCGCCCGCACCGCCACCCCCGCTCGCCGCTCCGCTGCGACCCCCGCCGTCGCCGCGAGGAAGACGGGAATGGTGCCGACGGGATCGATGACGGCGAACAGGACCGCGAATTCCTGCAAGAGGTCCTGCACGAGCGCGGTGACGTCGATCGTCGGCATGCGGCCCCCCGGCATGATCTCGCCGGCGGCTGATCCGGCCAGCGGGCGGTCGAGTTCTAGCGCGGGGGCGAGAGGGGCGGCAAGGGTGGCAAGGGTGGCAAGGGTGGCAAGGGTGGCCGCAGGGCGGCCTTGCGCGAGCCGAAGTCGAACGGAGACGGTGAAGACGGTCCGCTAAGCCGGGAAACGGCGCCACGTTCGCGGCGCGCCGCGATGGGGAATCCGGCCATTATGAATTGGTCGGAGCGGCGGGATTTGAACCCACGACCCCTTGTCCCCCAGACAAGTGCGCTAACCGGGCTGCGCTACGCTCCGACGTGAGGGGGGAGATAGCCGGTTCGGGCGGCGCGCGCAAGCCCGGATGCGCCGCGAGGCGCGCGGCGCCCTCCCCCGGGCCGGCCGCCTCAGCCGGGATAGGCGCGCACGCGTTGCTCCTGCTCGCCGAGCTTCTCGATGCCCAGCCGCACGACGTCGCCGTCCTTCAGGTAGCGCGGCGGCTTCATGCCGAGGCCGACGCCCGGAGGCGTCCCCGTCGTGATCACGTCGCCGGGCTCCAGCACCATGAAGTGGGAGATGTAGGAGACGAGCTGCGCGCAGGAGAAGATCATCGTGCGGGTCGAGCCCGTCTGCATGCGCGCGCCGTTCACGTCGAGGAAGAGCGCGAGGTCCTGGGGGTCGCCGACCTCGTCGGCCGTGACGAGCCAGGGGCCGAGCGGGCCGAAGGTCGGCGCGGACTTGCCCTTCATCCACTGCCCGCCACGCTCCATCTGGAATTCGCGCTCGGAAACGTCGTTGCACACGCAATAGCCCGCGACGTAGTCGAGCGCCTCGTTGGCGGCGACGTAGCTCGCGCGCCGGCCGACGACGATGGCGAGCTCGACCTCCCAGTCCGTCTTCTGAGAGCCCTTCGGCAGCATGACGTCGTCGTTGGGCCCGACGATGCAGGACGGCGCCTTCGAGAACAGGATGGGCTCTGCGGGGATGGGCGAGCCGGTCTCGGCGGCGTGGTCGGCGTAGTTGAGGCCGACCGCGATGAAGTGGCCGACATCGCCGATGCAGGCGCCGAGCCGCACGCCGTCGGGTGCCTTCGGCAGCGAGGCCGGGTCGAGCGCCGCGATGCGCGTGAGGGTCTGCGGCGCGAGCACCGGGCCGGAAATGTCGGGGATCTCGCCGGAGAGATCGCGGATCGCGCCGTCGGCGTCGATCAGGCCGGGACGCTCCTCGCCGGGCGCGCCATATCGAACGAGCTTCATGTGGTCCTCCTGGTCGGCGCGCAGATTGGCCGCGCGGGCGCCCCCTGGCAACCGCGCACGGCGCGCGGACCGGCTCGGCAGGAGTGCGCGGCAGTCCCGCCGGTGTGTCCCTCGCGCAACGAGCAGCGGAATTTCGGCGGCTCGCGACCGGAGAATGGATGGAATTCCTGAGGACGAAGCTCGATTCGAATCGAAAGGTGGTCGCGCAACCGATTGGCGTGAAACACGTCTTCCTTCGTGCCCCGCGGCGTGGGGCGACGATCCCTAGGAACGTTCTCCCGCGCGGGCCTCTTTCCCAGCAGTTGCAACGCGCCGCGCAGGCGGCGAAGATCGTTCACCTATGAACGAATCGAGCGTGCGCTCGCACAAGAACCGCAGGAAACGACCATGGCATCCTTCCGCAAGGCCCTCGTCCTCGCCGCCGTCTCCGCGACCGCCGTCGCCGCCGCAACGGGCGCGAGCGCGAGCTCCTTCTCGCTGCGCTCGGGACAGAGCGCGGAGGGCCTGGGCCTCTCCTTCGCCGGCGCGGCCTCCGGCGGCATCGGGCTCGGCGCAATGGCCTGGAACCCTGCGACGATCGTCCTCTTCCCCGGCCGCAACACGCAGGTGAACGCCACCTACATCCTTCCCCGCGCGGAGTACGAGGTGACCGACCCGGTGACGCTCGGCACGGCCCGGGCGCTCGGCATCCCGGCCGGCACCGGCGAGATCGGCGGCAACGGCGCCTTCGTTCCGGCCTCCTACACGAACTTCCAGGTCGGCGACCTGCACATCGGCTGGTCCACCGGCGCGCCCTACGGACTGAGCTCGAAGCCGGAGAACCAGACCTCGCTCGCGAGCTTCTACAACCGCTCGGCCTCGATCCGCACGCTCAACTTCGCGCCGACGATCGGCTGGCGGGTGAACGACATGCTGGCGCTCGGTGCCGCAGTCCAGTTCCAATACATCGACGTCTCGCTCAAGCGTGCGCTAACGGGCAACCCGGCCCAGCTGCCCACGGTGAACTCCACGATCCTGGAGGGCGACGATCTCGCCTTCGGCTTCCGCCTGGGTGCGGTGCTGACACCCTGGGAAGGCGCGACGATCGGCATCGGCTACCGCTCGCAGATCGAGCACGACCTCGAGGGCAGCCTCACCGCCGGTGTCGGCGCGACCGCCGGCATCCCCATCCCGATCAGCGCGCGCCTGCACCTGCCCGACTCCGTCACCGTCGGCTACTCGCAGGTTCTCGACGATCGCTGGACCGTGCACCTGGGCGGCGAGTGGACGAACTGGAGCGTGTTCGACAACATCCCGATCCGGGCTGCCAACGGCGCGATCCTCAACTTCCTGAACTTCGAGTACGATGACAGCCTCTACCTCTCGGCCGGCGCGGAATACGCCTGGAACGACCGCCTGACGCTGCGCGCCGGCGTCGGGTACGAGTGGTCGGCGGTGTCGGATCGGACGCGCACGGTGATCATCTCGGACAACGACCGGCTCTGGCTGTCGGCGGGCCTCGGCTACCAGATCACGGAGCAGCTGCGCCTCGACGCCTCCTATGCGCATCTCTTCGTCGAGGAGGCCCCGGTGGCGCTCACCGCGAACTCGGGCAACCCGTCCTTCCAGACGCTGCAATACGTCGCCACAGCCGAGCCGTCGGTCGACATCGTCTCGGTGTCACTCACCTACCGCTGGGATCGCCCGCAGGCGGCGCCCGCGGTGCCGGCGGGCGTCTACAAGCCCTGAGCGACCCGCGACCCTGCGCGGCTTGACCGCACGGGCGGGCGGCGTCACAAGACGCCGCCTGTCGCGGGGAGGACCATGCGCGTCGACGACTTCGACTTCGACCTGCCGGACGAGCGCATCGCGCTGCGCCCCGCCGAGCCGCGCGACGCCGCGCGGCTCCTCGTCGTACGCCCCGACGAGAGCACCCGGGCCCGCCTCGAGGACCGCGTCGTGCGCGACCTGCCCAATCTCCTGAGGCCGGAGGACGTCCTCGTCCTCAACGACACCCGCGTCATCCCCGCGCGCCTCCACGCGCGGCGCACCCGCGGCGAGGCGGTCGCCGGCGTCGAGATCCTGCTGCACAAGCGCGAGGGGGCGAGCCGCTGGCGTGCGTTCGCCCGCCCCGCGAAGAAGCTCGCAGCCGGCGACCCGCTCGTCTTCGGCGACGCGGGCACATCGTTCGGCGCGCTCGCGGCCGTCGTCGCCGAGAAGGGCGAGGCCGGCGAGGTGGTGCTCGAGTTCGCGGTCTCCGGCCCCGAACTCGACCTCGCCGTCGCGCGCATCGGCGAGATGCCGCTGCCGCCCTACATCGCCGGCAAGCGCGCCGCCGACGCCCGGGACGCGCAGGACTACCAGACGATCTACGCCCGCGAGGCCGGCGCCGTCGCCGCACCGACGGCGGGCCTCCACTTCACGGACGACCTGTTCGCCCGGCTCGACGCGCGGGGGATCGCCCGGCATTTCGTCACGCTCCACGTCGGCGCCGGGACCTTCCTGCCGGTGAAGGTCGAGCACACCGCCGACCACCGCATGCACGCGGAATGGGGCACGATCACTGCGGAGACCGCGACCGCGCTCAACGCGGCGCGCGCCCGCGGCGGGCGGATCGTGGCGGTCGGCACCACCTCGCTGCGGCTGCTCGAGAGCGCCGTGCGCGAGGACGGCACGATTCCGCCCTTCTCGGGCGACACCGACATCTTCATCACGCCGGGCTTCCGCTTCCGCGCGGTCGACGTGCTGATGACGAACTTCCACCTGCCGCGCTCGACCCTGATGATGCTCGTCTCCGCCTTCTCGGGCCTGGAGACCATGCGCGCGGCCTACGCCCACGCGATCGCGAGCGGCTACCGCTTCTACTCCTTCGGCGATTCGAGCCTGCTGTTCCGGGCGGACGCCGAGGCCGGTCGATGAGCGTCGATGCCGGCCCCGACCTCTTCGGCCACCACGGCGCGCCGGTGCGGGCCCGCGACGTCGACCTGCACTATGCGATCGTCACCGGCCCCGAGGACGAGAACGCCGTGCTGAGGCGGGCGGAGTGGGTCGAGCGCTTCATAGGGCCGCCGCCGCCGGACCTGGGGAGCGTCGATCGCGCCGCCTATCGGGAGCTCGTCTCGGGCTACGTCTCCGGCCGGCACATGAGCTGCATCGCCCTCGCCGCCTGCGTGCTCGACCGGCACCTGAGCTGGATGTACCGCGTTCTCGGTCAGCGCTGGCGCGGGTCGCTCGAGGAGAAGGTCGAGCGGCTGCGCGACCTCGACACGCCGGTGAGCTTCATGCGCCCGAAGCTGCGGGCCATCGTCTCGGCCGCACGGGCATTGGGCGTCGAGGCACGGCCGAGGCCCGAGGCGCTCGACGCGGACGGCGCACCGATCGCCTGGGAAGAGCGCCTCGCGCTCGACGCGCGCGAGGCGGCGTCCGCTGCGATCTTCGTGATGACGCGTTTGCCCGTTCATCTGATGCGGGTGGCGAAAGGAAGCGCATGAGCGAGGAATTCCTCTTCACCGTCTCCGCGCAGGACGGCGCGGCCCGTACCGGCGAGGTGCGCATGCCCCGCGGCGTGATCCGCACGCCGGCCTTCATGCCGGTGGGCACGGCCGCGACCGTGAAGGCGATGTATCCCGACCAGGTGAAGGCGCTCGGCGCCGACGTCGTGCTCGGCAACGTCTACCACCTGATGCTGCGCCCGGGCGCGGAGCGCGTCGCCCGGCTCGGCGGCCTGCACGCCTTCATGAACTGGCCGTGGCCGATCCTCACCGATTCCGGCGGCTTCCAGGTCATGTCGCTCGCCGGCCTGCGCAAGCTCGACGAGGACGGCGTCACCTTCCAGTCCCACATCGACGGCTCGATGCACCGGCTCACCCCGGAACGCTCGATCGAGATCCAGGGACTGCTCGGCTCCGACATCCAGATGCAGCTCGACGAGTGCGTGAAGCTGCCCAACACCGACGAGGCGGTCGAGAAGGCGATGCGGCTCAGCTTGCGCTGGGCAGAGCGCTGCCGCATCGCCTTCGGCGAGCAGCCGGGGCGTGCCATGTTCGGCATCGTCCAGGGCGGGGCGAACGCGCGGCTGCGCATCGAGAGCGCGCGCGAGCTCGTCGGGCTCGACCTGAAGGGCTACGCCATCGGCGGGCTCGCCGTCGGCGAGCCGCAGGACGTGATGCTCGCCATGATCGAGACGGTCGAGCCCCACCTGCCGCCGGGCAAGCCGCGATACCTCATGGGCGTCGGCACGCCCGACGACATCGTCGAGGCCGTGCGCCGGGGCGTCGACATGTTCGATTGCGTGATGCCGACCCGTGCCGGCCGCCACGGCATGGCCTTCACCCGCTCGGGCCGGCTCAACCTCAAGAACGCGAAGTACGCCGAGGACACGAGGCCGCTCGATGCCGGCTCCAAGTGCGAGGCGGCCACCGCCTATTCTCGCGCCTACCTGCACCACCTCGTCCGGTCGAGCGAGATCCTCGGCATGATGCTGCTGACCTGGAACAATCTCGCCTACTACCAGGACCTGATGGCCGGCCTGCGCAAGGCCATCCGCGAGAAGCGGCTCGACGACTTCGTCGCCGAGACGAAGGAGGGTTGGGCCAAGGGGGCGATGGACGAGGGGGCGGAGCCGGCTGGACACGCGAACGGGGTGGAGTAGGCTGGGCGGCGACTTCCGGAGGTGATGCCCCATGCCCGAAATCACCGTCACGCTGAGCGAGCGGCATCACCGATTCCTGGAGCGGCAGGTCGAGCAGGGGCAATACGAGAGCGCCTCCGCCGCCGTTGCAGCCTGCGTCGAGAGCCTGATGGAGATCGAGGCGCATCTGACCGCGACCCTGTCGGCCCGGGCGGAGGAGATCCGTGCTCGCATGGCGACCCCGCTCGAGGAGTACGTCGATGCCGAGGACGTCTTCGAGGCGCTGCTGGACCAGCTGGGCCGGAACGGGGACGGCTGATCCCATCCCGAGCACGGCGGGAGATTTCGGTTGCGGTGCCGGAACGGGTCGCTATGTTCCGGGCTCTTTCGCCGACGCTCCACCAGCCCCGATCCACCCTGCGAAGGCACGCGCGCGCTGACGATGACGAAGACGATCCGGATCTCGCTCGACGCCATGGGCGGCGACCACGGCCCGTCCGTGGTCGTGCCGGGCGCCGCGCTCGCGCTGGAGCGCCATCCGGGCCTGCGTTTCGTCCTGTACGGGGACGAGGCCGTGGTCGCGCCGATCCTCGCCGCGCACCCCAAGCTGAAGGAGGCGACCGAGCTGCGCCACGCCGCCGTCTCGGTGGCGATGGACGCCAAGCCGAGCCAGGCGCTGCGGGTGGGCCGCTACAAGTCCTCGATGTGGCTCGCCCTCCAGGCGGTGCGCGACGGCGACGCGCAGGTCTGCGTCTCGGCGGGCAATACCGGCGCACTGATGGCGATGTCGATGTTCTGCCTCAAGACCATGCCGCAGGTGGATCGCCCGGCCATCGCCGCGATCTGGCCGACGACGCGCGGCGAATCGATCGTGCTCGACGTCGGCGCCTCGATCGGTGCGGACGCGAGCCACTACGTGAACCTGGCGGTGCTCGGCGCCGCGATGGCGCGCATCGTCTTCGACCTCGAGCGCCCGCTCGTCGGCCTGCTGAACGTCGGGCGCGAGGAGATCAAGGGGATCGAGGCGGTGAAGGAGGCATCGCGCATGCTGCGCGAGGGCACGTTCCCGCACCTCGCCTATCACGGCTTCGTCGAGGGCGACGACATCGGCAAGGGCACGGTGGACGTCGTCGTCACCGAGGGCTTCACCGGCAACATCGCCCTCAAGACCGCCGAGGGCACGGCCAAGCAGCTCGGCGAGTACCTGCGCGGCGCCATGAGCCGCACGCTGATGGCCAAGATCGGCTACCTCTTCGCCAAGAGCGCGTTCGATGCGCTGAAGGCGAAGATGGACCCCAGCCGCTCCAACGGCGGCGTCTTCCTCGGGCTCGAGGGCGTCGTCATCAAGAGCCACGGCGGGGCCGACGCCAAGGGCGTCGCGGCGGCGATCGACATCGCCTACGACATGGCACATTTCGACCTGATGCGAACCATCAGGGACATGCTCGAGGAGACGCCGGCCGTCCCGCCGGCGTGAGGAAGAGACCCAGATGAAGGTGCGTTCCGTCGTCAGGGGCTGCGGCTCCTACCTGCCGCCGAAGGTGGTCCCCAACGCGGATCTCGAGGGCATCGTCGCGACCTCGGACGAGTGGATCGTCCAGCGCACCGGCATCCGCAACCGCCACATCGCCGCCGAGGGCGAGACGACCTCGACGCTCGGCCTCGCCGCGGCGAAGGCGGCACTGGCGGACGCGGGCATGACCGCGGACGACATCGACCTCATCGTCTGCGCCACCTCGACGCCCGACCACACCTTCCCCTCGACCGCGACGATGATCCAGGCCGGGCTCGGCATGCATCATGGTGCGGCGTTCGACGTACAGGCCGTGTGCACCGGCTTCGTCTACGCCGTGGCCGTCGCCGACAAGTTCATCGCCACGGGCTCGGCGCGCCGGGCGCTGGTGATCGGGGCGGAGACCTTCTCGCGACTGCTCGACTGGACGGACCGCACGACCTGCGTGCTGTTCGGCGACGGCGCGGGCGCCATCGTGCTGGAGGCGCAGGAGGGTGCCGGCACGAGCGCCGATCGCGGTGTGCTGACGACGCAGCTGCGCTCGGACGGGCGCTACCGCGACAAGCTCTACGTCGACGGCGGGCCGGGCTCCACGGGGACGACCGGGCACCTGCGCATGGAGGGCCGGGAGGTCTTCCGATTCGCGGTGGGGATGGTCACGGACGTGGTCGAGGCGGCCTTCGAGGCGACCGGCACCAGCGCCGAGGAGCTCGACTGGTTCGTGCCCCACCAGGCCAACAAGCGCATCATCGACGCGTCCGCCGACAAGCTCGGCATCGCCCGCGATAAGGTCGTGATCACGGTGGATCGCCACGGCAACACCTCCGCGGCATCGATTCCGCTGGCGCTCGACGTGGCATCCAAGGACGGGCGCCTGAAGCGGGGCGATCTCGTCATGCTGGAGGCCATCGGCGGCGGGTTCACCTGGGGCAGCGCACTCATCCGGTGGTAGCGAATGTGCGATCGCCGTCGCGCGGGCTGTTGATTCACGGCGCGCCACGGCCTAGCGTTTCCGGGCGTGAGCGGCGGACGAGGGGGCTCATCTGATGGCGGGACGGACGGTGACGCGCGCTGATCTGTGCGAGGCGGTCTACCAGCGCGTGGGCCTGTCGCGGACCGAGTCGGCGGCCCTGGTGGAATCGGTCTTGTCCGAGATCTGCGATTGCCTGGAGCGCGGAGAGACCGTGAAGCTCTCTTCCTTCGGCTCCTTCGTGGTGCGCGAGAAGGGCGAGCGGATCGGCCGCAACCCCAAGACAGGGGTCGAGGTGCCGATCGAGCCCAGGCGCGTGATGGTCTTCAAGCCGTCCAACGTGCTCAAGGCGCGGATCAACGGCGAGAGCGTGGCGGACGGCGAGGACTGAACCGGCATCGGGGACGCGAGCGGAGGGCGGCATGGACAAGGGACCCGAAGCCTTCCGGACGATCAGCGAGGTCGCCGAGGATCTCGACGTCCCCCAGCACGTCCTGCGCTTCTGGGAGACCAAGTTCGCCCAGATCAAGCCTCTCAAGCGCGGCGGCGGCCGACGCTTCTACCGGCCCGAGGACGTCGATCTCCTGCGGGGCATCCGCCACCTGCTCTACGGCGAGGGCTACACGATCAAGGGCGTTCAGCGCATCCTCAAGAGCGAGGGCGTGCGCTTCGTCGCCGCCGTCGGCCGGGGCGAGGCCAAGGTCGAGCCGTCCCTCACCGGCGAGGGCGCCGAGGCCGAGCGCGGCGCCGACACCGCCGAGGAGGCCGCCTTCGCCACCCGGGAGCGAGACACCTTCCTCTCCGACGATGCCGCCCGTACGCTCCGCTCCGCGCTCGACGAGCTGATGGAATGCGAGCGCCTGCTCGCGGCCCTGCGCGAGCCGGGGTGAGGCGGCCGCCCTCCCCGCTTCACCCGATCCCCAGCATCAGCCCGATGTTCTGCACCGCGGCGCCCGAGGCGCCCTTTCCGAGGTTGTCGAGGCGCGCGACGAGGAGCGCGTGGCGCATGCCCTCGTTGGCGAAGACGCGCAGCTCCAGCGCGTCGGTGCCGTTGAGCGCCTCGGGCTCGAGCCGCGTCTCGCCGGCGGTCGGCACGACGCCGACCAGCCCGCCCGGCGGATAGTGGGCCGCGAGCGCCGCCTCGAGATCGGCCGCCTTCGGCGTACCGGGGAGCGCGTCGAGGTGGAGGGGGATCGAGACCAGCATGCCCTGCCGGAAGTTGCCCACGGACGGCACGAAGATGGGGCGGCGCGACAGGCCGGAGTAACCCTGCACCTCCGGCACGTGCTTGTGCTCGAGCGTCAGGCCGTAGAGCTCGAAGGCGGGCGCGGTGCCGGCCTCGTAGGCCTCGATCATCTGGCGCCCGCCGCCGGAATAGCCCGAGACGGCGTTGATCGTCACCGGGAAATCCCGCGGCACGAGCCCCGCCTCGACCAACGGGCGCAGGAGCGCGATGGCGCCGGTCGGGTAGCAGCCCGGGTTGGAAACGCGGCGCGCCGATGCGATCGCGTCGGCCTGTCCCGGCGCCATCTCGGCGAAGCCGTAGGTCCAGGCGGGGTCGACGCGGAACGCCGTGGAGGCGTCGAGGATCTTGGGGGCATCCGCCCCGAGCTCGGCGGCGAGCGAGACGGATTCCTTCGCCGCCGCGTCGGGCAGGCAGAGCACGACGAGGTCTACCGACGCCATCA
The DNA here is from genome assembly GCF_052380005.1 of Salinarimonas sp. NSM. Classification (NCBI taxonomy): domain Bacteria; kingdom Pseudomonadati; phylum Pseudomonadota; class Alphaproteobacteria; order Hyphomicrobiales; family Salinarimonadaceae; genus Salinarimonas; species Salinarimonas sp. NSM. Next base: position 15,774 of record NZ_JBQTCJ010000041.1, on the reverse strand, counting down.
TGCCGCGGCGCGCCGCGGGGTCCTTGCGCGAGGCCGGATCGATGGAGCGGACCTCGATGCCGGGCACGCGCGCGAGCTTCTCGCGGATCTCGAGCCCGGTGGTGCCGGCTTCGCCGTCGATGAAGAGCGTGGGTGCGGACATCGGCGTTCGTCCCTGGGCGATGGTGGAGAAAGGGGTGACGGGTGGAGACACGAAAAAGGCCGCGCTGTGGGCGCGGCCTCGCGGGCGTCGGCACGGCGGATGCGCGCGCCTATCGCCGCAGCGAGGCGGTGAGCGGACGTCGGGCGCGGGTGCGGCTCGTGATCATGCCGTTCTCATGCGCCGCGTCGTCGCGCCTGTCAACCGCGGCGGAACCTCGTCGGCGAGGCTTCGTTCGGCTCGCCGACCCGATGTCGCGAAAGGAGGCCCCGCATGTCCGCGATCGCGAAGAAGACCGACCCGACGCTCTGGGAAGAGGTGAAGAAGGACGTCACCAAGTCCGGCAAGGGCGGGCGGCCGGGCCAATGGTCGGCGCGCAAGGCGCAGATGGCCACGCAGGACTACGAGTCCCGCGGCGGTGGCTACGTCGGCAAGAAGTCCTCGGACAACCATCTTAAGCAATGGACCGACGAGGAATGGGGCACCAAATCCGGGGAGAAGAGTGCGGACACGGGCGAGCGCTACCTGCCGAAGGCGGCGCGCGAGAACCTCTCCGAGGAAGAATACCAGCGCACGACGCGCAAGAAGCGCGCCGACACGCGCCGCGGCAAGCAGCATTCCAGCCAGCCCGAGGACGTGGCGCGCAAGACCGCCCGCCACCGCGACACGGGCCGCTCGTCTTCCCGCGGCTCGTCGTCCGGCGGCGAGCCGACCAAGGCCGCGCTCTACGAGAAGGCCAGGGAGCAGGACGTGCCGGGCCGCTCCAGGATGTCGAAGGCGCAGCTGATGAAGGCGGTCGCCTGAGGTGGGGCGACACGCCCCGCGTTTCAGGGCGGGTCCCGCGGCGTCGACGCTCTTGCGCGCGCCCGCGCGGGAGACTACGCCATCCTGACGATGAGCGAGATCGACCTCGACCTGCGCGGCCTCAAGTGCCCCCTCCCCGCTCTCAAGACGCGCAAGGCGCTCTCGAAGGCGGCGCCGGGCGCGTTGCTCGTCGTCACCTGCACCGACCCGATGGCGGTGATCGACATCCCGCATCTCGTCAACGAGACCGGCGACGCGCTGCTCGACCGGGAGACGCGCGCCGCCGACAACGGCTCCGAGGTGCTCGTCTTCCGCATCCGCAAGGCGGGCGTGTCGACGACGGCGGGCACCGCATGAGACCGGACGCGCCCCGCATCGCCGCGCTCCATTACGGTCGCCGGGACCCGGCCTCGGCGCTGATGGAGCGCTTCGCCGCGCGGCTGCGGGCGAGCGGGCACCGCGTCGCGGGGCTCGTCGAGGCCGAGCTCGACCCCGATGCCTGCCTGCGCGGCGACATGGCGCTGCGCGACCTCGCGAGCGGCGACGTCGTCTCGATCTGCCAGGATCTCGGGCCCGGCGCCAGGGGCTGCCGCATCGACCCGCGTGGGCTCGCGGAGGCCGGCGCGCGGCTCGCGTCGGCGATCGCGGATGCGCCCGATTGCGTCGTCGTCAACAAGTTCGGCAAGCTCGAAGCGGAGGGCGCCGGGCTCGCCGCCGAGATCGGCGCCTGCGTCGCCGCCGGCATCCCGATCGTCGTCGGCGTGCCGGAGCGCTTCCGCGAGGCGTGGGACGCGTTCGCGGGCGGGCTCGACGCGCCGCTTCCATGCGAGGAGGCCGCGCTCGACGCGTGGTGGGTCTCCGTCGCCGCGGAGACGGCCGCGAGCTAGGCGGTCCCTCGGCCGTCGCGCGGCGGAGCCGGCGCGCGCTTCTCCGGCTCGAGCAGCGTCGGGATGTCGGCGAGGAACCGCTGGAACGCGGGCTCACGGGTCGCGGCCAGGATCGTGCGCAGGCGGGCGATGGGGTCGGCGTCGTCGTCGGCGCGCAGATCGACCGGCGGGCGCTCGGCGGAGACGATTCGCAGCGCCGCCGAGCGGTCTCCCCGCACGTCCCCGCCGGTCGCCGCGCCCGCGGCGAGCGCCGCGATCAGCCGCTCGGCGAAATCGCCCCGCGCAGCGCGAAAGGCGTCGGCGACCCGCGCCGGCAGGTCCGCGTCGGCGACCCAGTTCGCCGCGACGACGAGGCCGGGCTCCTCGTACGTACCGTGGGCGGGCAGGTTGTCCGCTCCCGTGAAGGTCGCGCAGCCGCCATGGACGTCGAGGACCGCGAGCTGGCGCGCCTCGCGGCCCTCGTCCTGCGCCACCAGGCCTTCGACCACCTCCCACGGCGTCTCGCCGAGCACGAGACGCCTGAGCGCGGAGGCCCCCCAGAGCGTCGAGGTGCTCAGCCCCTGGGTCGCGACGATCCCCAGGGCGGGCTCCGCGTGCAGCACGAATCCGCCCACGACGGGCGTTCCGGTGGCGACGGCGCCGCCGAGGTCCCCCGTCTGCGGGTCGCGCGCGAGGATCGTATAGGTCATGCGGACGGGGCTCCCTTCGATCGCCTCCGCACACGGTGCCCGGGAAACGATCATGATGCATGCTTGATCGGGACGAATTTATCAGCATAAATTCGTCGATCAATGCGCGCGTCCGGCAATCTCCGGGATCTAGCGCGCCGACGGGGGACGTCATGCGGCCGGAGCGAGGCCGTATTCGAAAGGGACGACGACCATGCATCTCCGCCGCACGGGCCTTCTCGCGAGCGCGGCCATCGCCGCGACCCTCATCCTGGCGCCCGCGGCGCCGCCGGCCCTGGCGCAGACGCCCCCCGGCGTCCTGGCGGTGGGCCAGATCGCCGAGCCGAAGTCGCTCGATCCCGCCGCGGTCACCGCCGCCAACGACTTCCGCATCGTCGTCAACCTGTACGACGGCCTCGTGCGCTACGCCGACGGATCCTTCGAGATCGAGCCGGCGCTGGCAGAGAGCTGGGAGGTGTCCGACGACGGGACGGTCTACACCTTCACCCTGCGCGAGGGCGTGACCTTCCACGACGGCACGGCGCTCGACGCCGACGCGGTCGTGTTCAACTTCGAGCGCATGCTCGACGAGGAGCACCCCTATCACGACACGGGGCCCTTCCCGCTGTCGTTCTTCTTCTCGGCGATCGACACGGTCGAGGCGGTGGACGCGCGCACCGTGCGCTTCACCCTGAACGAGCCCTACGCGCCCTTCCTGTCGAACCTCGCCTACCCCACCGGCCTCATCGTATCGCCGGCGGCGGTCGCCGAGCACGGCGCCGACTTCGGCCGCAATCCCTCCGGCACCGGCGCCTTCGCGTTCGAGAGCTGGGACGCCAACACCGCGGTCGTCGTCACCCGCAACGAGGAGTACTGGGACGGCGCGCCCGCGCTCGAGGCGGTGATCTTCCGCCCGATCACGGACGCCAACACCCGCGTTGCGGAGATGCTCTCGGGCGGCATCGACGTGATGGTGGAGGTGCCGCCGGATTCGGTCGCGCGCTTCTCCGAGAGCGACGAGTACGAGCTCTACGAGCAGGCCGGGCCGCACCTGTGGTTCATGATCCTCAACGCCAAGGAGCCGCCGTTCGACGACGTCCGGGTGCGCCAGGCGGCGAACTACGCGATCGACAAGCAGGCGCTCGTCGAGAACGTGCTGCAGGGCACCGCCGAGATCGCGTCCGGCCCGATCCCGCCCGCCTTCGCCTGGGCCTACAACGAGGAGCTCGAGCCCTATCCGCACGACCCAGAGCGCGCCCGCCAGCTGATCGAGGAGGCGGGCGCCACCGGGGCAGCGGTGACGATGTTCGTCACGGAGGGCGGCTCCGGCATGCTCGATCCCGTGCCGATGGGCACGGCGATCCAGGCCGATCTCGAGGCCGTGGGCCTCGACGTCGAGATCGAGACCTACGAGTGGAACACCTTCCTCGCGCAGGTGAACCCGGGCCTCGAGGGCAAGGCCGACATGGCGCAGATGGCCTGGATGACGAACGATCCCGACACCCTGCCCTACCTCGCCCTGCGCACCGAGGCCTGGCCCGAGGAGGGGGGCTTCAACTCGGGCTACTACTCGAACCCCGAGGTCGACCGCCTGCTGCAGGAGGCCCGCACCGCCACGGACCAGGAGGAGCGCGCGCGCCTCTACAAGGAAATGCAGGAGATCGTCCAGGAGGACGCCCCCTGGATCTTCGTCGCCAACTGGAAGCAGAACGCCGTCACCACCGCGGCGGTGGACGACTTCGCGCTGCAGCCGTCGTTCTTCCTGCTGCTGCACGACGTGACGAAGGAGTGAGGTCGGGGCTGCCGGTCGGGGCGAGCCGCGACGCCGATGAAGGCTCTCCCCTCTCCTTCGTGGAGAGGGGCCGGGGGTGTGGGGCGTGCAGAACGATCACCTCCGCAAATGACGAGCTGCACGCGCCCGCTCCCGTGCCTTGGAGACCTCGAGACCCGCTCGACGCCCCACACCCCTAGCCCCTCTCCACCAGGGAGAGGGGCACTCGGTCGGCGGCCGCCCCTGGCGGCGAACCAGGAGGACCGCGCCCGTGCACCTCTACATCGCCAAGCGGCTCGCCGCCCTGGTGCCGATCCTGTTCGGGCTGACGCTCATCGTCTTCTTCATCATGGCGCTGATTCCCGGCGACCCGGCCCTCGCCATCCTCGGCGCCTACGCCACGCCCGAGAACGTGGCGCGGCTGAACGCCCAGCTCGGCCTCGACGAGCCGCTGCCCGTGCAGTACGTCACCTGGCTGACGAACCTGCTCCAGGGCGATCTCGGGCGCTCGTACTCGCTCAACCGCCCGGTCCTCGACGAGGTGCTGGAGCGCTTCTCGGCCACCGCCATCCTCGCCGGCGCGGCGCTCGTCCTGTGCACGATCTTCGGCCTCCTCGCCGGCATCGTCTCGGCCGTTCGGCAATACGGGCTCGCGGACAAGGCGGTGACGCTCCTCGTGCTCGTGGGCATCTCGATGCCGTCCTTCTGGCTCGGCCTCCTGCTCATCCTGCTCTTCGCGGTCGAGCTGCGCTGGCTGCCGGCCTCGGGCATGTACGCGATCTACGGCGGCGGCGACCTGCCCGACCTCCTGCGCCACCTCGCCCTTCCGGCGGTGACGCTGGCGGCGGTGGCGACCGGCGTCGTCGCGCGCCTCACCCGCTCGGCGATGCTCGAGGTGCTGCGCCAGGACTACATCCGCACCGCCCGCGCCAAGGGCATGCCGGAGCGCAGGGTGATCTACGTCCACGCCTTGAAGGCGGCGCTCGTCTCCATCATCCCCGTCGTCGGCATCCAGGCGGGCTTCGTGCTCGGCGGCGCGGTCTACATCGAGACGGTGTTCCAGTGGCCGGGCATCGGGCGCATGCTCGTCCAGGCGATCTCGACGCGCGACATCCTGCTCGTGCAGGGCGGCGTGCTCGTCGTGGCCGCGAGCTACGTGCTGATCAACCTCCTCGTCGACGTCCTCCAGAGCCTCGTCGACCCGCGGGTGAAGTCATGAGCGCCACCGCCGCCGCACCCGCCACCGCTCCCGCAGGCTCACCGAAGGACCGCTCCTTCCTGCGCCTCCTGCTGCGCAATCGCCTCGCAGGGCTCGGCCTCGTCGTGCTGACGCTCATCGTCGCGATCGCGATCCTCGCACCGATCCTGCCGCTCGCCGATCCCAACGCCACCGCGCCCGCGAACCGCCTGCTGCCGCCCTTCTCGCCGGGCCATCCCCTCGGCACCGACGAGCTCGGGCGCGACCTGCTCTCGCGGCTCGTCTGGGGCACGCGGCTGTCGCTGGCGATGGGCGTCGCGGCGACGCTCGTCGCAGCCCTCGTCGGCTCGACCATCGGCCTCGTCGCCGGCTATGCGGGCGGCAGGCTCGACAACGCGCTGATGCGCTCGATCGACATGCTGATGGCGTTTCCCTACATCCTGCTCGCGCTCGCCATCGTCGCCGTGCTCGGGCCTGGGCTGCTCAACGCGCTCTACGCGGTGGCGGTCGTCAACATCCCCTTCTTCGCCCGCAACATCCGCGGTGTGACGGTGGGGCTCGCGCACAAGGACTTCGTCGAGGCGGCGCGGCTCGCAGGGATGGGGCACGGGCGCATCCTCGTCTCGGAGATCCTGCCCAACGTCATGCCGGTGATCGTGATCACGATGTCGACGACGGTGGGCTGGATGATCCTGGAGACCGCCGGCCTCTCGTTCCTCGGGCTGGGCTCGCAGCCGCCGCAGGCGGATCTCGGCTCGATCCTGGGCGAGGGGCGCAAGGTGATGCTCACCGCGCCGCACGTGACCACGATCGCGGGCATCACGATCTTCCTCGTCGTGATGAGCATCAACCTCGTCGGCGACGGGGTGCGCGACGCGCTCGACCCGCGCCTGTCGTCGGGCGCCCTCGCCCGGCCTTCGGCGGTGACGCGGATCGCGCGCCCGAAAGGGAAGAACGAGGATGCCGCGCGGCCGCCGACCGTCGACCACGCGCTCGCCGTGCGCGGGCTCTCGACGCGCTTCGAGGTCGGAGCGCGCGTCCTGCGGGCCGTCGAGGACGTATCCTTCACCATCCGCCGGGGCGAATGCCTCGGCCTCGTCGGCGAATCCGGCTCGGGCAAGTCCGTCACAGCGCTCTCGCTGCTCGGCCTCGTCCCCTCGCCGCCCGGAGTGATCCGCTCGGGGAGGGTCTGGCATGCGGGGGAGGACGTGCTTTCGCTGTCGCGCGAGAAGCTCAGGGCGCTGCGCGGCGGGCGGGTCTCCTACATCTTCCAGGACCCGCTCGGCACGCTCCACCCGCTCTTCTCGATCGGCGACCAGCTCGTCGAGGCGATCCGCGCCCACCGCCCGGCCTCGCACGCGCAGGCGTGGGAGGAGGCCGTGGCGCTGCTCGAGCGCGTGCGCATTCCCGCCGCCGCAGATCGCGCCAAGGCGCTGCCGCACGAGCTCTCGGGCGGCATGCGCCAGCGCGTCGCCATCGCCATGGCGCTCGCCAACGAGCCGGACCTGATCGTCGCCGACGAGCCGACGACCGCCCTCGACGTCACGGTGCAGGCGCAGATCCTGGCGCTCCTCGACGAGCTGCGGCGCGAGCGGGGGCTCGCGCTCCTGTTCATCACCCACGATTTCGGCGTGGTCTCGCAGCTCTGCGACCGCGTCGCCGTGATGTATGCCGGGCGCATCGTCGAGGAGGGACCGACCCGGGACGTGCTCGACGCGCCGGCGCATCCCTACACGCGCCGGCTGATCGCCTGCGTGCCGATCCTCGGTTCGGGCAGGCGCACGCTCGACGCGATCCCCGGCCTCCCTCCGCCGGTCGACGCGCTGCCCGACGGCTGCGCCTTCGCCCCGCGCTGCCCGCGCGCGACCGGCGCATGCGCACAGGGCGAGATCCCGCCGATCTCGGTGGCCGACGGGCGCGCCGCCCGCTGCCTCTACGCCGGCGAGGTGATGCGCGAGGCACGCATCGGGAGCGCGACATGACGATCGCATCGGGCGCCCCACCGATCCTGGAGACGAACGGGCTCGGCAAGACCTTCGGCGGCGCGCGCAGGCTGCTCGGCGGACGCCGGCCGAGCGTCCACGCCGTGCGCGACGTCACGCTCTCGGTCGCGCCGGGCGAGACGCTCGGCATCGTCGGCGAATCGGGCTGCGGCAAGTCCACCCTCGCGCGCATGCTGGTGGGCCTCGTGCCGCCCACGAGCGGGACGATCACGCTCGAGGGGAAGGCCCTGACCGAGGCCGCGAAGGCCGGGCCCCGCGCCTTCGGCCGCACCATCCAGTACGTCTTCCAGGACCCCGCGAGCGCGCTCAACCCGCGCAAGACCATCCGCCGGATCCTGGAGGCGCCGCTCATCCACCTGATCGAGGCGGACGCGCCGGCCCGCGAGCGGCGCATCGCCGAGCTGATGGACCTCGTATCGCTCAGGCCCGAGTTCCTCGAGCGCTATCCGCACGAGTTCTCCGGCGGGCAGGCGCAGCGCATCGGCATCGCCCGGGCGCTCGCCGCCGAGCCGCGCATCCTCGTGCTCGACGAGCCGGTCTCGGCGCTCGACGTCTCGATCCAGGCGCAGGTGCTGAACCTGCTCTCCGACCTGCGCGCGCGGCTCGGCCTCACCTACCTCTTCATCAGCCACGACCTCGCCGTCGTGGAGGCCATCGCGGAGCGGGTGGCGGTGATGTATTTCGGGCGCATCGTCGAGACGGGGCCGGTGGATGAGGTATTCCGGGCGCCGCGCCATCCCTACACGCGCCTTCTCCTGTCGTCGGCGCCCGCCATCGGCGCGCGGGCCGCGGCCGCGGACGCGCCTCAGGCTGAGCTGCCCGACCCGACGCGCCCGCCGCCGGGATGCGCCTTCGCCGGGCGCTGCCCGAACGTCCGCGACGATTGCCGCACGAGCCCGCCGCCGCTCGCCCCGATGAGCCCCGGCCGCGCGGCGGCTTGCATCCACCCCCTGCCCGCGGACGGCGCCGATGCCCTCGCCTGACGAGACGACCCTCGTGCCGGCCAAGTCCCGCCCGCGCGGGCGAACCGCGGTCGTCGCCGAGACGATCAAGGGCTGGATTCACGAGCGCGGGCTCGTACCCGGCGATCGGCTGCCGCAGGAGCGCGAGCTGATCGCGCTCTTCCGGGTCAGCCGCGGCACGATGCGCGAGGCGCTGAAGCTGCTGGAGGCGCAGGGGCTGCTGCGCATCCGCACCGGACCCTCCGGCGGCGCGCAGGTGGCGGAGCCCTCCGTCGAGCATGCCGCGGAGCTGCTCGGAAACTACTTCTTCTTCAAGGACCTGACCATCCGCGACATCTACGCGATCCGCAAGCGGCTCGAGCCGGACCTCGCCGCCAGCGTGGCCGCCGTGGCGAGCGACGCCGATGTGCGCCGGCTGCTGGCGGCGATGACGCCCTACGAGGGCCCCGCCTTCGGGGCGGAAGAGGAGCGCCGGCAGTGGATCGCCGAGCTCGAGTTCCACGACGTGCTCGTCTCGATGGCGCCGAACCCGCTGCTCGCCTTCACCTGCGGCTTCGCCATCCGGCTCCTCAAGGAGCTCGCCGTCTGCCGCACGATCTACGAGCGACCCTCGCCGGAGCTGCGCCAGCGCGGGCGGCTCTATCAGCTCGAGCTGATCGACGCCTTGCGCGCCCGCGATCCCGACGCCGCGCATTCCGTCGTGGAGGCGCACATGCGCTTCGCGGAAGGCGTGATGGAGGCCGAGGAGGCGGTGGTGCGCCGCGCCTTCCTGCGCGCTCGCAGAGGGAACGGCGGCAGCGGCTCACGCCTTCCCTGAGAGCGCACCCCAGGCGATGAAGTGCGGGTTGCCCCACGGCCGCGCGCCCTGCGCCCACGGCCCGCCATACCGGAGCGGCGTGCCGTCGAGCCGCTCGACGCGCCCGCCCGCTGCCTCGAGGATGGCCTGGCCGGCCGCCGTGTCCCACTCCATGGTCGGGGAGAGCCGCGGGTAGACGTCGGCCTCACCTGCGGCCAGCAGGCAGAATTTCAGCGAGGAGCCCCGGGAGGTCCGCGTCGCCGCGCCGAGCCGCTCGAGGCAGGCCTCCGTCTCCGGTCCCGCGTGGCTCCGGCTCGCCACCGCGACGGGGCCGCTCGCGGGGACCGGGCGCGCACGGATCGGCCGCCATTCGGACGGCGCGCCGTCGACGAGGTCCGCCTCCCGCGCGCCCTCGCCGCGCGCGCCGACGCAGATGCGCCCGAGCGCCGGCGTGTGGATCACCCCCGCCACCGCGTGACCGCCCTCGACGAGCGCGATGTTGACGGTGTACTCGCCGCTCCCGGCCACGAATTCCTTCGTGCCGTCGAGCGGATCGACCAGGAAGAAGCGCCCGCCCTGCGCCGGCGCGGTCTCGCCCGAGCTCTCCTCGGAGACGATCGGGATACCCGGCGCGTCCCGCGCGAGCACCGCCGCGATGGCCGCGTCCGCCGCCTCGTCCGCGGCCGTGACCGGGGAGGCGTCGGCCTTCGTCCGCACGGCGGTGTCCCCGGCCTCGACGACCGCGCGGATCGCGCGCCCGCCCGCGAGCGCCGCTGCGATCATCACCTCGAGCAACGCCTCCGCCATCGAACCCTCCTAGCGATCATGGCCTCGTGAGCAACCTTAAGGCGATACCGACGCGGCGCAAGAGGTGCCGCGACCCCGTTCAGGGCAGCGCCTCGAGCAGCGCGCAGATCCGGCGTGCGCTCGAGCGTCCGCTCCGGCCGCTCGCGCCAGCGCGGTCCACGCGCCAGGGCGGCTCGGTACGCCTCGGCGAGATCACCCGGCCGGTCTAGGCCGCGTGGGCGAGCGGCGAACGGCGTCGGACGCGGGTCATGCGCTCGTGCTCAACAAGAGGGAATATCGTTGAGCATAGGACCGGAGCGCGAGCCGCTCGACTCGCTGCGCACCTCACGGCCGCCCCACGCTCGCATAGGCGAAGCCCGCCTCGCGCACCTCGTCGGGGCGGTAGACGTTGCGCAGGTCGACGAGCACCGGCGCGGCCATGATCTGGCGCAGGCGTCTCAGGTCGAGCGCGCGGAAGGCGTCCCACTCGGTCACCAGCACGAGCGCATCCGCGCCCTCGGCGCAGGCGTAGGGGTCGCGCGCGTAGGCGACGTCGTCGAGCACGGTGCGCGCCTGCTCCATGCCCTCCGGGTCGTAGGCGACGACCGACGCGCCGCCGTCCTGGAGCGCCTGGACGATGGCGATCGAGGGGGCGTCTCGCATGTCGTCGGTATTGGGCTTGAAGGTCAGGCCCAGCACGGCGATGCGCTTGCCGCGCACCGAACCGCCGCAGGCGGCGACCACCTTGCGGCCCATGGCGCGCTTGCGCTGATCGTTCACCGCCGCGACCGTCTCGACGATGCGCACGGGGCACTCGGCGTCCTGCGCGGTCTTGATCAGCGCGAGCGTATCCTTCGGGAAGCACGAGCCGCCGTAGCCCGGCCCCGCGTGCAGGAACTTCGACCCGATCCGGTTGTCGAGCCCGATGCCGCGGGCGACGTCCTGCACGTCCGCGCCGACCTTCTCGCACAGGTCCGCCATCTCGTTGATGAAGGTGATCTTGGTGGCGAGGAAGGCGTTGGCGGCGTATTTCGTCAGCTCCGCCGTGCGCCGCGAGGTGACGAGGATCGGCGCCTGGTTGAGGTAGAGCGGCCGGTAGAGCTCGCGCATGACGTCGGCGGCGCGCGCGTCCTCCGCGCCGACCACGATCCGGTCGGGCCGCTTGAAGTCCGCGATGGCCGCTCCCTCGCGCAGGAACTCGGGGTTGGAGACGACGGCGAACTCCGCGTCGGGCCGCTCCTCGCGGATGATCCGCTCGACCTCGTCTCCCGTGCCGACTGGCACCGTCGACTTCGTCACGACGACCGTATAGCCGCGCATGGCGTGGGCGATCTCGCGCGCGGCGGCCACGACGTACGAGAGGTCCGCATGGCCGTCGCCGCGGCGCGAGGGCGTGCCCACCGCGATGAAGACCGCGTCCGCCGCCGCGACCGCCTCGGTCAGGTCCGTGGCGAAGGCGAGCCGGCCCTGGGCGACGTTGCGGCGCACGAGATCCTCGAGACCCGGCTCGTAGATCGGCATCCGCCCCGCCTCGAGCGCGGCGATCTTCGCCGGGTCCTTGTCGATGCAGGCGACCTCGTGGCCGAAGTCGGCGAAGCAGGCCCCGGAGACGAGGCCGACGTAACCGGAGCCGATCATCGCGACGCGCATGGCGGGAGCATCCTCGTTGAGCGGCGCGCCGTGTGCCGGTGCCACCGACGGCGCAACGCCCGGCCGGTGATAGAAGCGCGCCTTCGCGCTGACAAGCCTCGAGCCCGCGCGTTCGTTTCGTCGGCGACTCGATCGGCACCTCGGCGCGCGGGCGCGAAAGCCTCCTCGCCGCACGTGACGAACGCATGACGGGCGGTCGCGCGGTCCGGTGGCGAACTGCACGCGACCTCGGCGGGTGTCATTCCCCCTTCACACCGGCTTCCTAGGAAGGTTCCAACCGAGACCGGAGGCCGTCATGACCGATATCGACAAGTCGAAGCTCAGCTGGGACGAGTGGGACGAGCTGCACTTCCCGCGTCCCGCCGAGAGCGGGTTCGACCGCGTGGTGGAGCGCGCGATCTCCCGCCGCGGATTCCTGGGCGGGGTGCTCGCGTTCGGCTCGGGCGCGGCCGCGATGGCGACCGGCCTCCTCTCCTCCCCGTCCGTTCTGGCGCAGGCGGCCTCGCGCTTCGCCTTCTCGCCGATCCCGGCCCAGACCGACGGCGCCGTGCACGTGCCCGACGGCTATTCCTGGCGCATCCTCGCGGCCTGGGGCGATCCGCTCGTCTCCGCCGCGGACGGCTACGACGTCGGCCAGGGCGGCGGTTCGGTCGAGAATTCGGACGCGGTGTTCGGCGAGAACACGGACGGGATGGAGACCTTCTCCTTCCAGGGCCGGCAGCTCATCGCCATCAACCACGAATACGTCAACCCGGACCTGAACCTGCCCGCGGAGAACGAGGGGGTCGCGACGTCCGCCGACGAGGTGATCAAGCTGCAGAACCTCCAGGGCGTCACCGTCATGGAGATCGCCGAGGGCGCGGACGGCTGGGCCGTGGTGAAGGACAGCCCCTTCAACCGCCGCATCCATCATCGTACCGAGATGCGCCTCGCCGGCCCCGCCGCCGGGCACGACCTGCTGAAGACGGAGGCCGACCCGACCGGGACCGTGGTGCTCGGCACGCTCAACAATTGCGGCTCGGGCAAGACCCCCTGGGGCACCTACCTGACCTGCGAGGAGAACTTCAACGGCTACTTCGGCGCGACCGAGGAGGTCTCCGCGGACGAGAAGGTCCTCGCCGGCTATCGCCGCTACGGCATCGGCGACGAGGGTCGCTACCAGTACGAGCTCTTCGACGCGCGCTTCGACACGTCGAAGAACCCCAACGAGCCGCATCGCCACGGCTGGATCGTCGAGATCGACCCGACGGACCCGACGAGCACGCCCGTCAAGCACACCGGGCTCGGCCGCTTCAAGCACGAGAACGCGGCGGTCGTGCTCGCGCCCGACGGCCGCGTGGTCGTCTACATGGGCGACGACGAGCGGGGCGAGTTCCTCTACAAGTTCGTCTCGAACGGCGTCTACACGCCGGGCGGCTCCACCGAGGGCCTGCTCGACGACGGCACGCTCTACGTTGCGCGCTTCGACGAGGACCAGACCGGCGAATGGGTGGCCCTCACCCCCGAGACGACCGGCATGGAGACGGCCGAGATCCTGATCTTCTCCCGCACGGCCGCCTCGGCCGTCGGCGCGACGACGATGGACCGCCCGGAATGGGTCGCCACGAACCCGGTCTCGGCGGAGGCCTATTGCTGCCTCACCAACAACTCCCGCCGCGGTGCCAGGAACGACGACGGCTCGATCCGCACCAATGCGGGCGGCGACGTCATGGCGGTCAACGCGGTCAACCCCCGCGAGACCAACCGCTACGGCCAGATCGTCCGCTGGCGCCCCGAGGGCGACGACCACGCCTCCGCGCGCTTCACGTGGGACCTCTACGTGATGGCCGGCAACCCCTCCGTCCATTCGGACGCCTATGCCGGCTCGTCGAACGTCAACGCGGGCAACCTGTTCAACTCGCCCGACGGCATGGTGATCGACACGACCGGCATCGTCTGGATCCAGACGGACGGCGACGACTCGAACGAGGGCGAGTTCGCCGGCATGGGCAACAACCAGATGCTCGCGGGCGACCCCGTCACCGGCGAGATCGTGCGCTTCCTCACCGGGCCGAACGGCTGCGAGGTGACCGGTCTCGCCTGGTCGGCGGATCGACGCACCATGTTCGTCGGCATCCAGCACCCCGGCAGCGGCTGGCCCGACGACCGCTCCCCGGAGCGCTCGGCGGTGATCGCCATCAAGCGCGAGGACGACGGCCTCGTCGGCTGACGTCGACATGGCCCGCATCGGGCCGGCGCGGCAGACCGCGCCGGCCTCGTCCGTCCGCACGCCTTGCCGCCGCCACCCTGCCCTGATAAGCGTGCGCGCACGCTCCCCGAACCCTTCGCGACAGGATTCCCCGGCCGTGGCACGTCAATTCATCTATCACATGCGCGGTCTCTCGAAGACCTATTCAGGCGGCAAGAAGGTCCTCGACAACGTCCATCTGTCCTTCTACCCGGACGCGAAGATCGGCGTCCTCGGCCCCAACGGCGCCGGCAAGTCGACGCTGCTCAAGATCATGGCCGGCTTCGACAAGGAATGGAACGGCGAGGCCTGGGTCGCCGAGGGGGCCAAGGTCGGCTACCTTCCCCAGGAGCCGCAGCTCGACGCCTCGAAGACCGTGCGCCAGAACGTCGAGGAAGGCGTCGCCGCGCAGAAGGCGATCCTCGAGCGCTACAACGAGCTCGCGATGAACTACTCGGAGGAGACCGCCGACGAGATGACGGCGCTCCAGGACGAGATCGAGGCGAAGGGCCTGTGGGACCTCGACTCGAAGGTCGACCAGGCGATGGACGCCCTGCGCTGCCCGCCGGACGACGCGGACGTCGGCGCGCTGTCGGGCGGCGAGCGTCGCCGCGTCGCCCTGTGCAAGCTCCTCCTCGACCAGCCGGAATTGCTCCTCCTCGACGAGCCGACCAACCATCTCGACGCCGAGACCGTCGCCTGGCTCGAGGGGCACCTGCGCTCCTATCCGGGCGCGATCCTGATCGTCACCCACGATCGCTACTTCCTCGACAACGTGACCGGCTGGATCCTCGAGCTCGACCGCGGCCGCGGCATCCCCTACGAGGGCAACTACACCTCCTGGCTGGAGCAGAAGCAGAAGCGCCTCCTCCAGGAGAGCCGCGAGGACGAGGCGCGCCAGCGCACCATCGAGCGCGAGCGCGAATGGGTCTCCGCCTCGCAGAAGGCCCGCCAGACCAAGTCGAAGGCGCGTATCGCGCGCTACGAGGAGCTCGTCGCCAAGTCCCAGGACAAGGGGCCGACGACCGCGCAGATCATCATCCCGATCGCCGAGCGCCTGGGCCAGAACGTCATCGACGCCGAGGGCCTCACCAAGGGCTACGGCGATCGCCTGCTCATCGACGGCCTCTCCTTCAAGCTGCCGCCCGGCGGCATCGTCGGCGTGATCGGGCCCAACGGCGCGGGCAAGACCACGCTGTTTCGCATGATCACCGGCCAGGAGACGCCGGATGCCGGCACGATCGCCGTCGGCGAGACGGTGAAGCTCGGCTACGTCGACCAGTCGCGCGACGCGCTCGACGCGAACAAGACGGTCTGGGAGGAGATCTCGGGCGGCAACGAGGTGATCTACCTCGGCAAGCGCGAGATGAACTCCCGCGCCTACTGCGCCGCCTTCAACTTCAAGGGCGGCGACCAGCAGAAGAAGGTCGGCGTGCTCTCCGGCGGCGAGCGCAACCGCGTGCACCTCGCCAAGATCCTGAAGTCCGGCGCGAACGTGCTGCTCCTCGACGAGCCGACGAACGACCTCGACGTCGACACCCTGCGCGCGCTGGAAGACGCGCTCGAGGACTACGCCGGCTGCGCGGTCATCATCAGCCACGATCGCTGGTTCCTCGACCGCATCGCCACCCACATCCTCTCCTTCGAGGGCGAGAGCCACGTCGAGTGGTTCGAGGGCAACTTCCAGGACTACGAGGAAGACAAGAAGCGTCGGCTGGGGATCGACAGCACGATCCCGCACCGGATCAAGTACAAGAAATTCTCGCGCTGACGGTAGCGGGCGGGGGGGCGGGGGGGCGTACCCCCGGCCCCGCCAGACCCACCCCTACGTCCCACGCACGTAGCCCGGACCCAATCGTTATAAGCCCCCTCAAACGCATCCA
>NZ_JBQTCJ010000040.1:0-44937 GCF_052380005.1 Salinarimonas sp. NSM | reverse complement strand
GTCCCCGCCCGGACCGCCGCGACGCGGCTCGCCACGCGGGCGAGCGGGCGCAGGCCAACGGCCACCTGCGCCACGCTGGCGAGCGCCAGAACGAGGCCGACGACGAGGAGGTAGGGGAGGAGATCGGCGCGGAAGGCGGCCGTCGCGCGGGCCACCTCGGCGCGGTCGAGGGCCACCGCGACGCGCGCGCGCGCCTCGCCGAGGCGCGGCGGCAGGGTCACCCGGCGCTCGACGGCGAGCAGCGTCGCGTCGGCGGGACCCGGGAGGCGGTGGACGTGCACGGCGCCGTCCGGGACCTCGTCGACGGGGAGCGCGAGGCGCTCGTCCCACAGCGAGCGCGCGCGCAGCTCCGCGCCGGCGATCTCGACCTGCCAGTAGAGACCCGAGAGCGGCTGCGCGAAGCGCGGATCGCCGGGCTGGCGCACGACGGCGAACCCGCCGTCGGGTCCGCGATCGAGCCCGGCGACGAGCTGGTCGAGCTGCACCGTCAGCTCCGCCACGAGCCGGCGCTCGACGTGCCGCTCGAAGAGCAGCGAGAGGCCCGCCGCGGACAGCGCCAGCGCGAGCGCGATCGAGGCCAGCCCCGCCGCGACGAGGCGCGTGCGCAGCGAGCGGATCATCCCGCGTCGTCCGGGATCGTGTAGCCGAAGCCCCGACGCGTCTCGATCACGGCCGGGCCGATCTTGCGGCGCAGCCGGGCTACGAGCGCCTCGAGCGCGTTCTGGTCGCGCGCGTCGTCGTCGCCGTGGAGCTGCTCCATCAGCTCGCCCGCGGGTACGACGCGCCCGCGATGGTGCGCCAGGTAGGCGAGCAGCCTGTATTCGAGCGGGGAGAGCGAGACGGGCGCGCCGGCGCGGCTGACGCTGGTGCGGCGCGGGTCTACGACGAGGTCGCCCACGACGATCGCCGGCGCCGGGTGCCCGGCGGCACGGCGCACCAGGGCACGAGCGCGCGCGACGAGCTCCTCCATGCGGAAGGGCTTGGGCAGGTAGTCGTCGGCGCCCGCGTCGATGCCCCGGACACGCTCCACCCACGAGCCGCGCGCGGTCAGCACGAGGACGGGCATCGTCCGCCCCGCGGCCCGCCAGCGCTCGAGCACGGAGAGGCCGTCGAGCGCCGGGAGGCCGAGGTCGAGCACGACGAGCGCGTAGTCCTCCGTGTCGCCGCGGAACCAGGCGTCCTCGCCGTCGCGGGAGACGTCGACGACGAAGCCGGCCGCCGTGAGGGCGGCGCCGACGTCGGCCGCGATGCGGGGGTCGTCCTCGACACAGAGCACGCGCATGTCAGTCCTCGTCGACCTCCATCTCGAGCACCCGCGCGCTGGCGGCGTCGACGACGAGCTCGCGCACGCGCCCGTCCGCCGCGACGAGGGTGAGCTCGTAGACGAGGCGCCCGTCCTCGCGCTCGAGCTCGACGTCGATCACGCGGCCGGCGTACCGCGGCGGGATGGCGGCGAGGATGTCGGCGAGCGGCAGCGCGTCCCCGCGGCGCACCGCCTCGCGGGCGGCGACATGGTCGTCGTCGTCGGAATAGCGGTGCTCGTCCGCGGCCACCAACGCGGGGGCCAGCGCGAGGAGGCAGCCGAGGAGACTCGCGACGAGAGTGGCGTGGAGGGGTCTGGAGGCCATCGGCCGATGCTGCGCCGCATTCGCTGACGGGACGCTGACGCCGGGCGTCAGCCGGCCATCAGCGGTGATGCGCCATGGTCCGCTCGACGCCGCGGGAGACCCCGACGGCGCGCAACGAGAAAGGACCACAGGCATGATCAAGGCTCGCTCCTCCCTCGCCCTCGCCGCCGGCGCGCTCGCGCTCGCTCTCCTCGCCGGCCCGGCGCTCGCCTCGTCCAACGGGGACGACGACCGCGGCGACGACGTTCCCGCCGCCGACTGGCTCTCCATCGGCGAGCTGACGCAGCGCCTCGAGGCGAACGGCGGACGCGTCTCGAAGGTGGAGGCCGACGACGGCGTCTACGAGGTCTACATCATCGAGGACGGCGTGCGCTACGAGATGAAGGTGCATCCGCGCACGGCGGAGATCCTGCATCGGGAGCGCGACTGATGGCGGCCGACGCGCAGATCGACGGACCGGAGGCGGCGGGCGCCGCCTCCGGGACGGGGGCGACGGTGCGGGTCTGGGACCCGCTCGTGCGCCTCGGCCATTGGGGCCTCGCCGCGGCGTTCCTCGTGGCGTATCTCTCCGAGGGCGAGCCGCTCTCGGTGCACCAGGTCGCAGGCTACGCCGCGCTGGCGATCGTGACGGTGCGGATCGTCTGGGGATTCGTCGGGGCGCGGAACGCACGCTTCTCGAGCTTCGTCACGGGCCCCGGCGCCGTCCTGCTCTACTTGAGGGGGCTCGCCACCGGCACCGCCCCGCGCCACGTCGGGCACAGCCCTGCGGGCGGCGCGATGACGGTGGCGCTCCTCCTGTGCGTGCTCGGCACCGCCGGCACGGGTGTCGCGCGGCTCGCGATCGAGGAGGGCGAGGGTCCGCTCGCGCCGGTCCTGGCGCAGGTCGAGGTCCTGCCGACGCTCGCGCTGCCCGCCTTCGTCGCCCCGGCGCTCGCCGACGACGACGCGGGGGAGGCCGGCGAGCGCGACGGGGGGCGGGGCGAGGAGAGCCTCGTCGGCGAGGCGCACGAGGTGCTGGCGAACCTGACGCTCGCCCTCGTCCTCCTCCACCTCGCCGGTGTCGCCGCCGCAGGGCTCGCCCACCGCGAGAACCTCGTCGGCGCGATGATCACCGGCCGCAAGCGGGCGTGACGCGCCCGCCCGCGGCCGGGCAGCCGTCGGTCCCGCCCCGCCTCAGCCGCGCAGGCGGCGCGTCGCGATCACGCGGAACACGCTCGACGCGATGAAGCTCGCCGCCGCGACGAGGGTCGCGCCGGCCTCCGCCAGGCGGTCGGCGTCGAGCGCGGCGGCGTCGAAGCCCGCGAGCGGCAGGACGAGGGCGGCGAGCCCGACGATGTTGGCCCACACCGTGCGGCTGGCGAGCGGGGTCTTGGTCTCGGTCATGTGGATCTCCTTCGGTTGCGGCATCACAATTCGGCATCGAAGGGCAGGCGCCCGGAGCCGTAGGCGCGCCAGTGGCCGGCGCGGCCGCGGGGCGTGACGATCCCCGTGGACAGGCGGAAGCGCGCCGCCTCGCGGCTCGCCTCCAGGAACTCGAGGAGCGTGAGCGTCCGCTCGGCCCACCCGGTGGCGTCGTCGACCGCGAGCGCGAAGTCGCCCGCACCGCTCGGCACGCAGGTCGGCTGCGCGCGCATGGCGACGTGGAAGGTCACCAGCGCCTGATGGTGGGTGTCGTCGAGGCCCGCCGTCGTGCCGATCGTGCGGTTCCCGGCGTCGAGGCCGGCCATCCAGAAGTAGCGCCGGCACAGCGCCTCCTCGACGGCGATCGGCCGGCGCTCCCACGCGCCGGGCACGTTGCCGACCTCGAGCTGCACGCGCCGGAACGTCGCCTCGGCCGGAGCCGAGATCCGCACGGTCACGTCCGCGAAGGCCTCCCAGGGCACCTGCAGCGCGACGCCCCGGCGCCCGGCACCGGCCGCGATTCCGCCGCTCGCCCAATGCGGGTCCGCGCCGATCGCGACGTCGAGCGCGGCCGACGGGTCCTCGACGGAGAGCGTGACGGT
The DNA here is from genome assembly GCF_052380005.1 of Salinarimonas sp. NSM. Lineage (NCBI taxonomy): Bacteria > Pseudomonadati > Pseudomonadota > Alphaproteobacteria > Hyphomicrobiales > Salinarimonadaceae > Salinarimonas > Salinarimonas sp. NSM. Next base: position 41,306 of record NZ_JBQTCJ010000040.1, on the reverse strand, counting down.
CTCGCCGCGCAGATCGGGCGCCTCGATGACCTGCTCGATCGCGCCCTCGAGGGTCATGGTCCCCTCCCAGGCCCGCGACAGCGTGGCGCCGCCGGCCCCCGCCTTCCAGCGGTCGAAGCCGTAGGCGCCCGCCGCCAGCGCGCCTCCGGCGAACCCGCGCTGGTTCACGGCGAGGTGCGGGTTGATCAGGAGGTTGCGCCAGCCGCCCGCGAGGCCCGGCAACCCGCCGGGGAAGCGCGCGGCCCCCGTCGCCGCCTCGAGATGCACGGCGTCGCGCCAGGTGGCGCCGTCGGCGGAGACGCGGATGCGGAAGTCGTCGTCCGACATCAGCCCGGTCTCGGCCCGCCCGCCGAAGCCGGACTGGTAGAGCTGCGAGACGGTCGCGCCCGCGCCCTCCTTGTTGAGCACGAAGCGCAGGTCCCCCGTGCCGCCCTCGGTCACCGTCAGGGCGGCGAAGAGGGCGGCGTTGAGCTTCGCGGCGAGGCGGTTCAGCGCATCCGGCGCGGTGCCGATGCCCAGCCGCGGCAGTTCCTCGGGCACGGGGACGAAGTCCGCGAGCGGCCGCCAGGCCGTGCCGTCGTGGACGAGGAGCGTGTCCGTCGCCGCGACGTAGACCCGCCACCCGGCCCGGGGCACGAGGAAGCGCCACACACCCGCATCGTAGAGCGCGATCGCCCCCGCCTGCCCGGCGAAGGCGCCCGCCGGCATCGCCGAGACGAGGAGCCGCGCGCCCGCCTCGGGCTCCGCGGGTGCATCCTCCGCCTCGGCCACGACGGCGCATTGGACGAGCGCATCGAGCCGCGCCAGCGCCTCGTTGTGCGTGACGTGCTTCATCGCCTGCGCCGCCGCGATCAGCGGCAGCGCGAGGTGGGGTGTGGTGGTCATGGGGATCCTCGATCTCGGTGGAGCCCGCGGCCGCGAGCGGTGAGCGCCGAGAGACGGCGCGCCAGAACGTCCGAACGGCCCCACCGCCCGCGCCGAGGCGCGGACTCCTCCCCTCCGGGGAGGACGGGAGGTCGCGGATGGCGCGAACGGCGGATGCGAGCCGCAACCCGCTTCCTCCCCGAAGGGGAGGACGGAGGCCGAAGGCCGGAGGGTGGGGAGGGCGGCGATGCCGCTCTCGGTGAGCCGCGACCGCGAACCCGCGGCGGAGCAGTGCCGGAGCGTCAGCGCACGGCGAGCGTCGCGACGAGCGGGGTTCCCGGGCCGACGAGGGCGCTCTCCTGGGCGATGCGCACCGTGAGCGTCGGCTGCTGCCCACCGTGGTCGGCGAGCTCGTCGGCGACGGGATAGAGCACCTGCGGGGAGGTCGCGGCGAGCGTGCGGACCACCGCCCCGCCCGCCGACAGGATCTCGACGCACCAGGCCTCCATCGCTTCGCCGAGGGGCGGGTCGACCGGATCCCAGGCGTCGGCGTCGAGCCGGGCGCGGCGCACCCAGGCGAGCGCGATACCCTCCCCCGTGCGCCGCGCCGACGCGTGGACCGGCGCGAGCGGCAGGAGGGCCGCGGGTCCCGCCGTGGCGACGATCTCGACGACGGCGTCGTCGGCGTGGTCGCGGTCGGCGGGGCCGATGCGCCAGCGCCAGGTGCGGCCGAGGTCGCTCGGCGCACGGGCGAGCGGCACGAGCGCCTCGTCGAGCCGCACCAGCGCGCTCCCCGCCGGCAGCCCCAGCGCGGCGGCCGGCTCCGACCCGGCGAGGCCGCGCAGGAGCCGCGAGAGCCGGTAGGTCCGCTCGGCCGTCAGCTCCGCCGTCCCGACGCCGATGATCTCCAGCCTCCCGTCGGGTGCGCGCAGGGCGAAGCGGTTCGCCCCCTCCAGCAGCGCGTGATCGGAGACGCTCGTGACCGCCCCCGTCGCCACGCGCACGTCCAGAACGCCCGCCTCGTCGATGCGCCACAGCGGCCCGGGCGCGAGCGGCGACAGCGTCTCGCCCACCTGCGCGGGCGCCGCGGCGACGTCGAACGGCTCGAAGGACGCGCCGTCCCCCGAGCGCCAGATCGTCATCGCGCCGGGCCAGGGCCGGGCGTGGATCGCGGCGAAGGAGAGCACCGTCGGGTCCCCGAGCGCCGCGGGCAGGTCGAGGACGAGCGCGAAGGGCCGCCCGAACGTCGCGGGCGCCGCGCGGGCGACGATCGCCCCCTTCGGCGCGGGCGCGGCGAACAGCGTCGGCTCGACGGCGCGCGCGTCGATGCGCCGCGCGGCGGCGTCGACGATCCGCCCGATGCGATAGAGCCCGCCGCCGGGCGCGGCGATCACGTCGCCGGGCTCGAGGTCGACGCGCCGCGGGGAGACCGAAAGCGTCAGGCCCTCGCGGCCGGACCAGGCGTCCTGCAGCATCACGTCGGCGAGCCCGCGGGCCTGCGCCCGGCGCAGCACGGCCGCCGTCTCCACGCGCGCGAGCCGCCGGCTGCCGCCGGCGAGCCGGCGCGAGGCGACCGTCGCGCGGCGATAGGTGCCGGCGGCGTCGGTGAAGGCGAGCTCGATCTCGGCCGGCAGGTCCGTCTCCTGCGCCCGCACGCGCCGCTCGAGCGCGCCCTCCCCCTCCTCCACCCGCTCGTGCGCCGCGATCGTCGCGACCGCGCGCGCGCCGCGCCCGACGAAGGCGAGCGCGCCGTCGCGCTCCACGGCGTCGACCGAGAACAGCCGCAGCAGCGGCTCCAGCGCCTCGCGCGCGGACATCGGCCGGTCGATCACGAAGCCGTCGACGAAGCCGTCGCAATCGGTCTCGACGGGGAGATCGACGCCGAGCTCGGCCAGCACGCGCCGGATCAGCTCGTCGAGCGGCAGGCCCTCGAGCCGCCCGTTGAGCCAGTGCCCGGTCTCGTGGTTCGCGCCGTCGGACCACACGCCGGTCAGCTCGGGGAAGGCGGGGAAGGGCCGCGCGTCGAAGGCCCAGACCGCCATGCGGTCGGGGTCGATCATCCGCACGCCGCTCGAAGCCGAGAGAGGGTTGTGCGCCGGCTCGTGCCCCGGCACGCGCGGGTCGAACCGCCGCAGGATCGCACCGACGCCGCGTGCCTGCGCGAGGTCGTCGCGCGCGCCGGCGGAGAACGGCGGGTAGGCGCTCTCGGCGGATTTCGGGTCGGGAAAGACGTTGGGCCCGTTGGGACCCTTGTCGACCGCCGGCACGCCGATCTCGGTGAGCCAGATCGGCTTTCCCCCCGGCACGTAGGCGGTCTGACCGGCGACCACGCCGCCGACGCGCTCGCGGTGGGGGCTCGACCACCAGCCGACGAGGTCCTTGGCGCGGAAGGCGAAGTCGTCGCCCAGTGCATCCGCGATGGGCGTGCGCACCTGCGCCGCACGGGCGGCGGCGTCCGCGTAGAACCAGTCGAACGCCTCGCCGGCCCCAAGTCTCGCGTGGAGATAGTCCGGATCGAGCCCCCCGCGCGCCTCCCCCTGGTCGAGGTGGCTCGGCTCGTCGCGCCAGTCGGAGATCGGCGGGTACCAGTCGATCCCGATCGCGTCGATCGCCGGGTGCGCCCAGAGCGGATCGAGCGGGAAGCGCACCTCCGCCCCGCCGTCGCGCACGTGCGCGCCGTACTCGGTCCAGTCGGCGGCGTACGTGATCTTCGTGCCCGGACCCACGAGCGTGCGCACCTCGGCGGCCAGCGCGCAGAGCGCATCCACCGCCGGGTAGCCCCCGGGGCCGGCGCGCACGCGGGTCAGCGCAGGCAGCTCGGTCCCGATGACGATGGCGTCGACGCCGCCGGCCGCCTGCGCGAGCGCGGCGTAGTGCAGGATCTGCCGGCGAAGGGTCCACTCTTCGGGCCCGGTGTAGATCACGCCCTCGTCCGCGGGCGCGAAGTGCGAGGCCTGCGCGGTGCCGAAGAAGGCGGCGACCTGCGCCGCCGCGAGGCTCGACCCGTCCGGCGAGCCGGGGCGGCCGGGGGCGGGATCGCAGGTGATGCGCCCGCGCCATGGATAGGGCGGTTGGCCGATCGCTCCGGTGCGGGGATCGGGCAGCGCATTGCCGGCGGGGACGTCCATCATCTGGAAGGGGTAGAGCGTCACGGCGAGCCCGCGCTGCTTCAGGATCCGGATGAGCCGCACCACGCTCGCGTCCGACGGCGTCCCCCCGTAGGCCGGCAGCCCGCCCGAGGTGGAGACCACCCGCGCGCTCGCCCGCTCCAGCCCGGCGACCGCCCAGGGCGTCTCGCCGGTGTCCTTCGCGGCGATCTCGACGCGGGGCGCGATGGTGCAGCTCCCCGCCCGCAGGTCGTCGCCGAACCAGCTGACCACGAGGAAGACGTGGGAGAGGTTCGGGCACAGCGCCTGGAGCTGGTCGAGGGAGGCGAGGACGTCGCTCGTCGCCTGGAGCTGGTGGCGGTTGTCGGGCTTCGTCTCGCCGAGGCCGAGCGCCTGGCGCACCGGGGCCGGCTCGTAGCCGAACTCGGTCGCGCCGGGGATGAGGCACACGGCGCGGATCGCCTCCCCGAGCGCGTTGCCGCCGCGCACGACCTCGAAGGCGAGCTGGGGAATGCGGTTGCCGAAGGGCTCGAGGGCGAGGCGCTCGAAGACGACGTAGGCGAACCCGCGATAGGCGGGGGCGACGCCTTCCTTCGCCACGATCAGCGGATCGGGCGCCTGCACCTCGTCGCCCGTGTAGACGCGCATGGTGATGCCGGCGAGGTCGATCTCCCGCCCGTCGGCGAAGACGCGCCGCACGAAGGCGATCGGCCCCTCGCACAGGCCGATGGCGAGGTTGGCGTAGTAGGCGTAGGTCACCTCCCGCGTCGTGCTCGACCGGCCGCCACCGGAGGACTTGCCGCCGCGCTTCGGCTCGCGGTGGATGGTGACGCGCGTCTCCTCCTCGAGCCGCGTCGCCCAGATCACCTGCCCGCCGATGCGGGCGCGCCCGTAGACCCGCGGGATCGGCGCACCCTCGGTGGAGGCGAGGCCGGGCATCTCGGTGAGCCGCGGGCCGACGACGGTGCGCGTGCTCTCCCCCTCGAGCGACGACAAGATCGCGCCGTCGATCGCCGCCCCGGCGAGCCCGCCGAGCGCCCGCCCGACCATCGCGCCGAACGGCCCGCCGACCAACCCGCCGACGACGGCACCGGCGGTTTGCAGGACGAGGGTGGCCATGGGAGACCTCCAGGATCGATGCAGCCCGCCGACCCCACCTCCACGCAGGGGAGGACGACGGCGAGGATGGGGGCACCGGCGGCCACGACGCGCGCCCGCGAGGACGACCGCGACGGTCTCCCCTCTCCCTCGTGGAGAGGGGCCGGGGGTGTGGGGCGTGCAGAACTCGCTCGCCGCCGACGCGGCCTATGCCGGCGATGCGTTGCCTCGACCGGCGGCGCCTCACCGGATCGCCCCACACCCCTAGCCCCTCTCCACGAGGGAGAGGGGAACACCCGCGCGCCCTTTATCGCGCGCGAGACCGCCACGCGGCGGTGGAAATCCGAACACGCCCGCCAGCCTGCGCCGCCAGAACGGCGGGATCGTCACCTCGCAGACGCGGGCGCCGTCGTGGGCCTGGATCATCGCGTCGGGGGCGGTCGCGATGGCGCAGTGCTTGGCGGGCAGGCCGTCCCGCCAGCGGAAGACGAGGACCCGGCCCGTCTCGATCCCCTCCGCGGGCACGAGCCAGCGCGTCGCCGCGCGCATCAGCGCGTCCTCGCCGCCGGCCTCCGCCCAGTCCGGCGCGTACGGCGCCGGCGCCTCCGGCTCGGTGCCGATCACCCCGCGCCAGACGCCGCGCAGCAGGCCCAGGCAATCGCAGCCCACCCCCTTCAGCGAGGCCTGGTGCGCGTAGGGCGTGCCGATCCAGGCGCGGGCCTCGGCGACGATGCGCATGGCGAGATCCGAACTCATCGGAACAGGCTCCCGCCGTCGAGGCCGGGCTCGCCCTGCCGGGGCATGCGCAGGACGAAGTCGTTGCCCGGCATGTGGGGAAAGCCGCGGAAATTGTGGGTGTTGGCGAATTTCGCCGCGCAGGTCTCGAAGGACTTGTCGCAGCCCGGCGTCACCGTGAAGGCGTCGCCCGGCGCGATCGGGCGCGGCGCACGGCGCCACAGATCGAGCACGCCGCCGGGCCGGTGTGCCCGCACCTCGACGGCGAAGCCCTGGTTCGCACCCGCGGTGAAGACGAGGCGCCCATGGGCGAAATGCTCCGGCACGTAGCCGGCGAGCGCGGCCGCGGTCACGGACAGCGCGCCGTCGCTCGCGCCGACCACCGCCGCCACCGGCGCCGCCGTGGCGCGGCAGCGCGCGTCCCCGAGATCGGCCGAGCAGCTCGCCCGGAACAGCCGCCCGCGCTCCTCGTCGAGCCGGTGCATGAGCGAGCGCAGCTCGGCCACGAAGGCGCCGTCCGCCCGGCGCACCTCGCCGATCGCGCCGACGCCGAGCCGCATGCGGTGCTCCGGCGCGCGCCAGTCGACGAGGAAGACCTCGACGCGCGCGTCGTCCCAGACGCCGGCGAGGAGGTCCGCCTCCGTCAGCCCCGCGGAGACGAGGGCGCCGGCGACCTCGCCGCCACCCACCGCGAAGCCGAGCTCGGAGGCCGCCTCCGCCGCCTCGAGCCCGCTCGCGGCGCGGAAGGTCGTGCCCTCGACGGCGAGGTCGCGGTCGTGATCGGTGAAGCCGGCGACGACGCCGTCGGTGCGCGTCACCCGCCAGCACCGCGCGAGCGTCGTCGCCCCGCCGCCCATGCGGGCGGCGAGGGATGGGGGGATGGTGCGCATGGAAAGGGCCTCTCGCGTTCGGCTCAGCGCCGCTCGAAGAGGCGCTCGTCGTCGCGGCCGCCGTGGCAGAAGCGCATGATCGTGGTCGCGTTCGCGTCGGATCGAAAGCAGACGACACAACGTCGCTGGCGGCGAAGCTGCGCGAAAGCACGCGCACCGATCATCCGCGTCGCGGGACCGGGTGACCGGCACTCGAAGTGGGTTGAAACTCGGTCATGCCGTCTCATAGTGGCACATTTGTTGAATACAATGAGAGTTGGTCATTCTAGGGTGCTCTCCGTTCGTCATCGCGGGCGGACGAGAGAGCCGAAGGGGAGCGACATGACTGCGCAGATCGATCTCAACGGGAGCTGGTCCGGCACCAGCATCGCGACCGGCGCCAACGGCACCTTGACCCTCGCGGGCCAGAGCCCGGGCGGGACGACGCTGACCGGCACCCTCTCCTGGTCGACCACGGGCGGCGTCAAGGCGGGCAATCTCGCCGGCGTCTGGCTGGCCGATCCCAACGACCCGAACGCGCTGTACCTCGCGCTGTCCGGGCAGAGCACGAACGGAACGGGGACCATCTCGGTCACCGGCTACACCGAAGGCCGGCAGCTCAACGTGACCGTCGCCTGGGCGGTCGCCATGCCGGGCGGGGCGCACGACGGGCACTCCAACCCCGCCGTCTTCACGCCGACCTGAGTCACGGCACGATCTCCAGGAGCGGGATCTCCGGCACCGCGCCGGCCGCGAACGCCCGCAGGTCGATCTCGAGCGTGTCGGTGTCGAAGCGCACCGGCACGTCGAAGGCGAAGCCCGCCGTCACCGCCGCGCCCGGGGCCGGCGGCGCGGCGAGCGTGACGAGGCCCGTCGTGGTGTCGACCGAGAAGCCGGCGCCCTCGACCAGCGCCGTGCCGGCCACCGCCACCCGCACGCTGCCGGCCACGGGCTTGGCGATGGTGCGCACGTAGGGATCGTGCGCGCCGCCGTAGGTCTTCACCAGCTGGAAGGCGACGCGCGCGCCGTCGCCGACGCCGAGCGCCTGGTCGCCCGGCGCCGGCCCGGCGGACGGCTTGCCGCTCTTCCAGTCGGTCCGGTCGTGCAGGCGAAAGCCGATCAAGCGGCCGCGGCGCTCCTCGAAGAAGGCGATCACCGCGTCGAGCGCGTCGAGCGTGCGCACGCCGAGCCCCGCCTCGAAGCGCCGGCGCGAGTGCGCCCAGCGGGCGTTGCGGTGCTCGCGGCCCGACGCCAGCGTCACGATCTCGGTGCGGCGCGTCGGCCCGCCGCGGCTGCCGAGCGCAACGTCGAGCGGGAAGCGGACCTCGTGGAAATCGTCCATGGAGCAGTCTCCGAAAGCCCGCCGGAAGCGGCCGGATTGACCTTTCGCAAAGCGCGACGCGGCGATCTCGGGCCAGATCGGGGCAGGAGGGCCGCAGCGGCGGTCGCTCGAACGAGAAGGAAGGAAGCACGATGAGCCATGTCCCCCACGAGCTCGCCGAGGAGTTCCCCGAGGCCGCGGAGCGCATCCATGCGCTGAAGCAGGAGAACGCCCATTTCGCGAAGCTCGCCGACGAGTATCATGAGCTCAACCGCACGATTCACCGCATCGAGACCCGCGTCGAGCCGACCTCCGACGAGGTCGAGCAGGACCTGCGCCGCAAGCGTCTCGTGCTGAAGGACGAGATCGCCGCGATGCTGTCGACCGCCGCCTGAGCGGTCACGACGCGCGCCGCCCGCGCGCCACCGCGCGGGCGAGCGCCGCCGAGACCTGCGCCTCCGAGCGCCGGAAGCTCTCGGCGTCCGGCGTCTGGATGGTGACGACGATCGTCGGCGCGGCGCCCTCGCCCGCGCCGCCGCGCACGCCGAGGCGCCCGTCCGGGCCGCGGGCGAGCGGCAGGATCGCCTCCGCCCCCCGCTCGCCCATCAGGCCGAGCCCGCCGGAGAGCGGGAACCAGGTCGGCGCCGCGACGACGCCCCCCTTGGCGAAGGCGCGCACCGGCGGCAGCGGCGGAAACGTGCGGCCACCACCGCCGAGCCCCGCGCCGAGCATGCCCCCGAGCAGCCCCGCGACGCCACGCGAGAGCGTCTGCTGCAGCGGCGCGAGCGCGGCTCTCAGCCCGATGTCGATCAGCGAGCGGCCCATCTGGCGCAGGATTTCGTCGAATCGCCGCCCCTCCGAGACGCCGCGGGCGAAGGTCGCCGTGAAGCTGGCCCCGAGCCGATTCGTGAGCTGCGTCAGCCGCTCGATCTCCCGCGCCCGCTCGGGCGGGATCAGGGGGCGTGCGAAGGGGACGTCGTCGTCGCCGAGCATCGTCGTTCACTCCGTGCGATCGTCTGGATGCGCCGCCATCAGGGCGGCGAGCGTCGCGCGCGAGGGCGCGTCGGGAATGCCGAATCCGCGCCCGGACAGCGCCGCCGCCAGCTCCCGCGGCGTCGCCCGCCAGAACGTGTCGGGCGTCCAGCCGACGGGGCCCAGCGCGGCGGCGAGTGCCGCATCCCAGGGAAAAGCCTGCGCGTCGATGGCGCGGGAGGGCGCGCTCACCCCCGCGCCGCCGGAGGGCGCGCCGTGCCGACCTCCCCTCCCCTCGCATCTCCGACTTCCCCCTCCCCGGCCCCGAACGCCCGCGCCAGCGACTCCATCGCCGCCCGCGCGACGGGCTCGACGCCCTCTTCCAGCGCGAGCGCCGCGACGTCCGCGTCGGCGAGCGCATGCCCGCCCCCGCGCAGCGCGGCGCCGAGGATCGCCACGAGGTCGCGCGCCTTCAGCCGCCCGTCCGCGAGCCGCGCCGCGAGCGCGCCGAGATCCTCCGCCGCGAGCGCGTCCTCGAGCTCGGCGAGCGCGCCGAGCGTGATCCTCAGCGTGTAGGTCGTCCCGTCGATCGCGACGGCGACGTCCCCCCGTCGTGCGTTGGCCATAGGTACAGTCTCCCCTTTCGCATCCTCGCCGTCAGAGCGCCGAGAAGGCGATCTCGCCCGCCGATTCGAACGCCGCGTCGAAGGTCACCTCGCCGGCGTGCTCGCCCCGATACTCGAGCGAGACGATCTGGAACGGCCCGGTCAGCGTGCCGAAATCCGGCACGATCGCCTGGTAGGCGCGGATCTCGCCGGCGAAGAACACCGCGCGCATCAGCGCGTCCGAGGCCTCGTCGCGGAACACGCCAGCGCCCGAGAGCGCGGCGCGGCGCACGCCGGCGCCCGCCAGGAGCTCGCGCCAGCGCCCGGCGCTCTCGGCGTTGGTCACGTCGACGAGGTCGGCGCCGAGCGCGATCTGGCGCGCCCGCAGGCCCGCGAGCGTCACGAAGGCGCCGGTGCCGTCGTCGATCTTGATGAGGAGGTCCTTGCCCTTCTGCGCGGCCATGTCTCGTCGTCCTTCCTCGTCGTCCTCAGCTGATGGATTCGGTGAGCGCGGAGAGCCGCAGCCAGGCGCGCGCGGCGCCGCTGCCGGGGTCGCGCGTGGCGCCGCTCTCGGTGACGCGCAGGCGGATCAGGCGGTTGCCCGCGAGCGCGAGGTCGGCGTCGTCGAGCAGCGTGGAGATGCGGTCGGCGACCGCGAGGCCCGCCGCGACGGAGCCGGGGCGCGACCATACCACGATGTCGGCCTCCTGGGCGTGCGCCCGGACGCCCTCGCTCGAGGCGTCGCGGGCGATCACCCGGCCGAACAGCGCGTAGATCGGCGCCGCGCCCCGGGGTGGCTCGTCGTGGAGGCGGATCGTCCCGCCGAAGAGATCCGCGAGGACGACGTCGCCCGCGAGCGCCGCGAGGATCGCGGTGCGCAGGGCGAGGATGGGCCCGGGCGCGCTCACGGCTTGATCTCCTCGCACAGGCACACGGTCTCGCGGCCGGTGCCGTCCGGATCGGTCGCGGCGCGCACGGCGAAGCGGCGCGCGCCGAGGGTGAGCCGCATGCGCCCGTCGAGATCGGCGCGGTGGCGCAGGCGCACCCGGTGCGTCACGGCCTCCTCCGGCCGGCCGGCGCGCTCGCGCTCGTCGAGCGCCAGCGCCTCGATCGCCCCCCACAGACGCGGGCCCGGCTGGAAGCTGCGTACGACGCCGCCGAAGCCGTCGGGCGTCTCCTGCGGCAGGTCGAGGGTGAACAGGCGCCTGCGGGCGCCGATCCGGGTGCGGGCGGTCCTCATCGGCTCACCCCATCCGCAGGCGCCGGTAGGGCGCGATCAGGGCGGCGACGTCGAGGGGCAGGCTCGCCCGCTCGGTCTGCGGCGGCCCGTCGCCGCGGTTCTCGAACCAGTGGGCGGCGAGCAGTCGGATCGCCTGCACGAGCGGCGCCGGCACGGCCTCGGCGCTCGTGCCGAAGCCCGCGGCGAGGTCGATCTCGATGCCGTCCTGCGCCTCCAGCGCCGCGCCCGAGAGCACGATCCGCGCCGGGTCCGCACGCCGCTCGAGCCGCCAGTCGGCGGCGGGCACGACGCTCGCGACGCCCGCGGCGTCGAAGGCGCGCACCTCGCTCACGGCGAGGATCGGCGCGAGCGGCAGGCGCACGACGCCGTCCTCGGGGACGCGCGCGAGCGCGATGCGCCAGGACTGCTCGATCAGGACGAGCCGCGTCGTCGCCTCCACCACGAGCCGTGCCGCGCGCAGCAGCGCGCCGACGAGCGCGTCCTCGTCCGCGTGCTCGAGCCGCAGGAAGGCCCGCATCTCGGGCACGCCGACGGGCTCGACGGCGGGGCCGGCGAGGTATAGGGGGGTCATGTCTGCTCTCCGAAGGCTGGAGCTGGTGGCCGTGCGGCGTTCGATGTCGGTGTGTCGTCGTTTCGGGGCCGCCCTCGCGGCGTCCCTTCTCCTGATCGCGGTAGCCCCCGCGCCGGCGCGCGCGGTCGTCGGCGGCGCACCCGAGACCGGGCCGCTCGCCGCTTCCACCCTGATGATCCTGTCCTCCGGCGGGGGTGCCTGCTCGGGCGTGGTGCTCGCGCCGGACGTGGTCCTCACCGCCGCCCACTGCGTCACCGCGGCCGACGCCCACCGTGCGCACTGGCGCGATCCGTCCGGCGCGCCCATCCTGGCCGAGGTCGCGGCGATCGCGGTCCATCCCGGCTACGATGCGGGCGCCATCGAAGCGCGCCGGCGCTCGATCGACCTCGCGCTCGTGCGCCTGGCCGAGCCGCTGCCGCCGCCCTTCCGCGCCGCGACGCTCGTCGATACGACCGCCGGGGCCGGCGAGGCGCTCGATCTCCTCGGCTACGGCATCTCCCAGGAGGGCGAGGCGGGGCGCCTCACCGGCGGCCGGCTGCGGCGCGCGCGCCTGTCCGTCGTCGAGCCCTACGGCCCGTCCTCGATCCTGGTCTGGCTATCGGGCGCCGGCGCCGGCGGCTGCCACGGCGATTCGGGCGGGCCGATCGTCCGCGCCGACGCCGTCATCGCGGTCACGTCGTGGACGCGCGGCGCGAACGGCGCCGCGTGCGGCGACATCAGCCAGGGCGTTCTCGTCGGCCCCCAACGCGGCTTCATCGACGCGACGCTCGCCGGCTGGAGCCGCGAGGCCGCCTGGCGATGAGGCCGGCTGCGTCGTCTCCCGCGCTTGCGGACCGCCGGGCGCCGCCGCACAGTGCCGCCATGCCGCTCCGCCCGCGCCCGCGTCCCGTCCTCGCCCTCGTCGCCCTCGCGGCGGCGATCGCGGCCGCGCTCGTCGCGGCAGGTCCGGCCGAGGCCATTACCCGCGGCCGCGCCGCCGATGCGACCGACGGCCTGCGCGAGGGCATCGTGCGCATCGAGAGCTCCGAGGGCGAGCTGTGCACCGGCGTCCTCGTGCGCGACGACGTCGTGCTCACCGCAGCGCATTGCGTGCTCGAGCCGGTGAACTACCGCGTCTTCGCGCTCGACTACGGCTTTCGCCGCGTCGATCTCGGCGTCTCCGCGAGCGTGCTGCACCCGAGCTTCCAGCCCGGCATCCCGCCGCGCGAGCAGCCCGGCGTCGATCTCGCCCTGCTCAAGCTCGACCGGCGGCTCGGCCCCGACTTCCGCCCCTTCGACGTCGCCGCCGCGCAGATGCCGCGCCCCGGCGACGACGCCACCATCGCCGGCTTCGGCACGACGCGCTACCGGGCCAAGTCCACCGCGCGCACCCTGCGCTTCACCTACGTCGTCGTCATGGGCGAGGCGCGGCTCGGCAACCGCATGGTCATGGCCGCCGATCCGGAACGGCTCGGCGAGCAGGAGGGCGCCGGCGCCTGCCAGGGCGATTCCGGCGGTCCGCTGCTCTCGGGCGATCCCGGCACGTACCGCCTCGACGGGATCATCTCCTGGTCGTCGGGCGCCTTCGCCGGCGCGCGCGGCGCCGCCTGCGGGGGTCTGACCGCCATCACGCCGATCGCCCCCCACGTGCGCTGGATCGCGGCGCGCGTGCGCGATCTCGATCGTGCCGTGCCCTCCGCGCCGGCGGAGCCCCTCGACATCACCCCGCAGACGCGCGACGCCTGGCTCGGCGCGAACTGACGTTACGCCGAGAAGCGCAGGAGCTTGATCGCCGCGAAGTCCTGCACCCCGCCACCGACGCGCTTCGTCGTGTAGAACAGCACGTAGGGCTTGGCGGAATACGGGTCACGCAGGATGCGCACGCCCGCGCGGTCCACCACGAGATAGCCGCGCTTGAAGTCGCCGAAGGCGATCGCGTCGGCGCCCGCCGCGATGTCGGGCATGTCCTCGGCCTCCACCACGGGAAAGCCCATCAGGCTCGCGGCCTGGCCGGGCCCCGCCGGCGGCTGCCAGAGATAGTGCCCCTGCGCGTCCTTGAACTTGCGCAGCACGGCCTGCGTCTTGCGGTTCATCACGAAGGACGCGTTCTGGCGATAGCCGCTCTTGAGCGCATAGATCAGGTCGACCACCACGTCCGACGGGTCGGAGGCCGGGAAGGCGCCCGCCGCGCCGCTCGCCACGAAGCCGAGGTTGCCCCACGACCACGAGCCGTTCGCCACCGCGTCGTAGTCGAGGAAGCCGCGCGGCTTGGCGACGCCGTCTCCCGCGACGAAGGCCGCGCCCTCCTGCTCGGCGAAGGCGGTCTCGACCTCGTCAGCGATCCACTGGTCGATGTCGACGATGGCGTCGTCGAGCAGCGTCTGCGTCGCCGCCGGCATGGCGTATAGCTCCATCGCCGGGAAGGAGAGCTCGGACAGGCCGGGGCCGTCCGTCTGCGGTCGCGCCGCGGTCTCCGCGACCCAGCCCGAGGCGGCGCCGGTGGTCGCGTGGGCGATCTTGTAGAGACCGCCCGAGATGGTGCGGTTCGACGCGATCGCCCGGATCGGCGAGAGCGAGGAGAGCCGCCGGATCACCTCGCGCTCCACCTGCGGCGGCGCGAGATAGCCGCCGTCCGGCCCCGAGCCCGCCGAGAGCGCCTTCTCCTCGAGCCGCTTGAGGCCCGCGCTCTCGCCGGAGCGGACGTAGAGCTCGAAGGCGGCCTTGTGCTCGGCGCCGAGCGGGTCATCGCGGCCCTTCTCCTCGCCCGCGAGCGGCGGGCGCTGGCGGGCGAGCGCGAGCCGGTCCGAGCGCGCCTTCTGCTCGTCGAGGAACGCGTCGATGCGCGCGAGCTTCTCGTCGACGAGCACGTCGACCCGCCCGCGCGTCTCGAGCGCCGCGAGCCGCCCGTCGTTCTCCTCCTTGTAGGCCTCGAAGGCCCGCGCGAACTCGGCGAACGCGGCCTGCGCGTCCGCGGACTTGGTCTCGATGATGGGATCTCGGGTGTCGAGCATGGTGGGATGTCCTCTGTGACAGGAGATGTCGGCGCACGCTCCGCCCCCATCGGGGGAGGTGGACAGGCGGCGAAGCCGACGAGACGGAGGGGGTGCGCCGAAAGGCGCGCTTCGGCGAAGCCGAACCTCCACGCGTCGAGCCGGGGGACCCCGCCCCTGATCCGCTTCGCGGATCGTCCCCGCCCCAACGGGGCGGGAGACTCACGCCGCGGCGGGGGCGTGGCCGGGGAACAGCTTCTTCGCGGCGCGGCGGATCGCCTGCGCCAGCGTCGGCGGAGCACCCTTCACCATCGCGACGCGCGCGGCGGGGAGCATGGGGAAGGTGACGATCGAGATCTCCCACAGGTCGACCTCGTGCAGGAGCCGCCGGCGGCCGCCGCGCTCGGCGGCGGCCTTGGTCACCCGGTAGCCGATCGAGAGCCCGTCGATCGCGCCCTCGCGCATCAGCGCGTGGATCTCCCGCGCGCGGCCCACCGCGAGGTTGAGCCGCCCGCGCACGCGAAGCCCGCGGGCGTCCTCCTCGAGCTTCAGCCAGGTGCCGATCGGCTCGGCCGGATCGTGCTGCCAGAGCATGCGCACGCCCCGCGCCCCACGGACCGCGAGGCTCTTGCCGAAGGCGCCGGGCTGGACCACGTCACGGGCGAGATCGGTCACGCCGAAGACGCTGGCGTAGCCCTCGAAGATCCCGCTCTCGTCGACGATGTCGGGCTTGGCCGGCAGGAGCTTGGTTTCCGGCGCGCCGCGCCCGATGCCCTTCGCGGCCGCGCCGCTCACGAAGGCGAGCGCCGTCATCGCGCGGCCTCCGTGGCGGGCCGGCCGCCCTCCGCGCGTGGCGCGGCGAGGCGGGCCAGCGTGCGCACGAAGGTGCGCATCGTCGCCTGCGCCGGGTCGGGCGGCGGCGCCGTGCGGCGCACCAGGGTCTTGAGGATCCTCGTCATCTGTCGTCTCCCGAGAAACGGCGGTTGAAACGGGCGAGCTCGCGCACGAAGGCGTCGAAGCGCCGGCTCGCCGAGGCGGATTCGCGCAGCAGCATCAGCGCGAAGAAGGAGGCGGCGAGCGCCCAGGCGAGGAGCGCGAGGTCGCCGCGCTCGGCGACCGCGCCGAGCAGCCGCTGGAGCACGTCCGCGACGCCGGGCACGGGCGGGGACGTCACGGCCTCGCCGCTCACGCCCCCCTCCGTCCGTAGCCCACGGCCTCGCGCTTCTCGTCGTCGGTGAGGAACGCGGCCGCCGAGACGCGCCGCCACAGCGATTCCCGCTCCTCGGAGAGCGCCTCGATGGCGTCGAGATCGGGCTCGAGCACGAGGTCCGCACCGAACGCCGGCGCCAGCCAGGAGGCCAGCGCCTGCGCCGTGCGCTTGGCGAGCGGGATCACCGTCTGGCGGTAGAAGGCGCGGTTGGCTTCGGCGTAGTTCGAGTGCGTCGCGTCGCCCGGCAGGCCGAGCAGCAGCGGCGGCACGCCGAAGGCGAGCGCGATCTCGCGTGCCGCCGCGGCCTTGGCCTCGACGAAGTCCATCTCCTTGGGCGAGAGCGCGAGCGGCTTCCAGTCGAGCCCGCCCTCGAGCAGCATCGGCCGCCCGGCGTTGCGCGCGCCCTGGTAGGTCTCCTCGAGCTCCGCCTTGAGCTTGGTGAAGATCGCGTCGGACACGTTGGCGTCCCCGCTGAAGACGAGGGCGCCGGAGGGCCGCGCGGCGTTGTCGAGCAGCGCCTTGTTCCAGGCGGAGGCCGCGTTGTGGATGTCGAGCGCGCCCGCGGCCGCCTCCATCGGCGAGAGGCCGTAATGGTCGTCGGTGGGGTGGAAGCAGCTCAGGTGCAGGATCGGCGCGATGCCCTCCGCCCCTTGCGCGAACCGCACCGTGCGCGCGCCGACTTGGTATTCCCAGGCGATCGGCCAGCCGTCGGAGCCGGGCACGACGCGCATCCGGTCGGGCCGCAGCGCGTGGAGCTCCCGCGGCGCGCCGTCGATGGCGGCGGCCTCGACATAGGCGTTGCCGGACACGAGCAGGTGCCCGTAGACGCTCTCGAGGAAGCGTCCTCCCTCCTCGCGCGGGTTGGGCCGACGCAGGAGGTCGACGAGCGGATGCGCCGGCCGCTCCCGCCCGGCCTCGACGAGGGTCAGCGGCAGCGACGCCGCCGCCTCGGCGAGGAGCCGCACGCAGCGATGGACGACGGCGTTCCTCTGGTAGCCCTCGCGGGCGAAGGCGGCGTAGTCCCGCGGCGTCCAGACCGGGCGCCCGCCATGATAGAACGCCACCGCCGCCCCGGCGCGCGACGCCTTCTGCCCCGGCGCGGCGAGCCGCGCCAGGGTCTGGATGAGCGCTTTCATGAGGGGGTCTCCTCGCTCCCCTCGCCCGACCGGGAGAGGGGGTCACACGATCCGTATCCGCGGGCTCGCCGGCTTCGGGCCGAGCGCCAGGTGGGTGATCGCCCAGACCAGCGCGTCGAGCCGGTCGGGCGAGCGCCCGCCGCTCAGACCCTCGGGCCCGAAATCCGCCATCTCGTCCTCGAGCGCGGGAAACGCGCCGGCGTGCCGCACGCGGCCCTGTGCGTAGAGCACGGCCACGGGCTCGGCGCGCATGTGCTTGCCGCGGGTCGCGCGCACCGAGACGACTGCGCAGCCCGGGTCGATCTCGCGGATCACGGCCGCGGCCATCTCGCCGCCCTGGTTCACCTCGACGACGAGGGCGTCCGCCTCGAGCCGCCGGTAGAGCATCGTCGCCCGCGACGCCCACGCTTCCGGGCGCAGGCCCGGCGCGCTCTCGTCGGCCAGCACGTGGCACACGCCCGCCGCGTCGATTCCGGCAGCGACGATGCCGCAGGCGTCCGCGCCCTTGCGCGACGTCGCCGGCGGGTCGACCGCCACCGCGATGCGCCGCAGCGCCGGCGCGCGATCCTCCCGCGCGGCCTCGATCCCGGCGCGGGTCCAGAGCGCGTCCGCGCGATCCTCGATCAGCTCCCCGTCGAGCTCCTGGCGCCCCAGCCGGGTGCCCGCATAGCGATCGACCACCGCCTGCAGGAACGACGG
This sequence comes from Salinarimonas sp. NSM, assembly GCF_052380005.1. Classification (NCBI taxonomy): domain Bacteria; kingdom Pseudomonadati; phylum Pseudomonadota; class Alphaproteobacteria; order Hyphomicrobiales; family Salinarimonadaceae; genus Salinarimonas; species Salinarimonas sp. NSM. The sequence goes on along the minus strand of NZ_JBQTCJ010000040.1, from coordinate 23,910 downwards.
CGCCAGGTTCGCCCGGTTCGCCTCCGTCGCGGCCCGGCTGAGCGCCACGCGCGGGTCGGCGACGAGGCGGCGCACGAGGGGGATCGTGCGCGGCGTCGTCGTCACTACCTCCCGCGGCCGCTCGCCGAGCCGAAGCCCGAACTGCAGCTGATCCCACGTGGCGTCCGCGTGCCGCCACTTGCCGAGCTCGTCCGCCCAGGCCGCCTCGAACTGCGGCCCGCGCAGCGCCTCGGGATCCTCCGCCGAGAAGGCGAGCGCCACCGCGCCCGTCGAGGGCCATTCGAGCCTCCGGCGCGTCGCCGTCCAGATCGGCCGCTCACGCTTGGGGTGGATGGCGAGCAGCCCGGACGGTCCGTCGATCATCACGTCGCGCACGTCTGCGAAGGTCTCGCCGACGAGGGCGATCTTGCCGATGCGCCGGCGGGTCAGCCAAGGGGCACCGAGCACCATGCCGCGCACCCATTCCGCGCCGGTGCGCGTCTTGCCCGCGCCGCGCCCGCCGAGCACGAGCCAGATCGTCCAGTCCGACCCGTCCCGCGCCGCCGCCGGCGGCAGCTGGTCCTCCCGCGCGGCGAGCGCCCAGGCCGGCGCGCGCCGGCTCCCCTCCACATAGCGCCGCAGCCGCGGGCTATACCGCGTCCAGATCGCCTCGCGCTCGCGCGGGCTCGTGCAGGCGCTCAACCTCCCCCGCAACGAGATCAGCCAGCCGAGGTGCCGCTCCGGCGGCCAGTGCCGGCGCGCCGTCGCCCGAGAAGCCGCCGTCGCGCCCGTCGTCATCCTCGTCCTCCCCGCTGGCCGCGCCGCGCGCGCCGAGCACCCGCTCGAGCGCGACGAGCTCCTTCAGGCAGCGGGTGAGATCGCCCACCGCGCGGGCCGTCGTCCTCGGGTCGTGACGCTCCCGGGAGCAGGCGAAGGCGTCGAGCCGCTCCGAGACGAACCGGCGCAGGCCCGCCGCGAGACGAGCCACATCCGGTTCGCCGACGCGCGTCCCCATGCGCCGGTCCTCAGCCATCGATTGATCCTCAGTTGCAGCCGGCGGGCCGAATCACCCCGGCTCCGGGGAGCGTCGCGGCGGCGGGGCCCGCGCACGAAAAAAGCGCCCCGGTTGCATCCGAAGCGCTTGAATCGAGGGCCTGAAGGCGACGAACGCATTCATCGACCGTGCTCAATTCATAGCTGTTCAACGTTACGCTGTCAAGCACGATTCGCGGAAGACTGGGACTTTTACGCCACCAGGGGATGTCAACCCTGGCATGGCGCAGCTCTCTCCGGCACAATGGAGACAGCTTCGGAATTTTTGCATAGAAAGAGGCGGTATACATCCGGTAATAGTCGTCTAGATGACAGACGCGCTTGCAAATCTGGTTGTGACTGACGGAGGGTCCACCCATCGTGCGGTCACCGGGTGACGCAAGGCGATGGCTCCGGCGACCGCCAGAACCAGGGGGGCGGGCGCTGCGCCGGTTTCGGCGCATCGTCCGGACAATTCCGAGGACACGAACCGATGCGCTCCGTACTGCGGCTCCGTGACGACGAGAACAGGCTGCTCAAGGCCCTTCCACCCGAGGATTTCGAGCTCCTCCGGCCGCATCTGGCGCCCGCGGCGCTCTTGCGCGGCGACGTGCTGTTCGATGCGCTGGACACGATCGAGCACGTCTACTTCCCGCAGAGCGGGGTGGTCTCGCTCGTCACCCTGATGCGTGACGGCTCCAGCGTCGAGGCCGGCACGATCGGCCGCGAGGGCGCGGTGGGCCTGATCACGGGCTCGGGGACGCGCCAGGCGGCGACGCGTGGCGTCGTGCAGATCCCCGGCCGCGCCCGCCGCATCGAGGTGGCGCGCTACCGCGCCGCGCTCGAGCGAAGCTCGGCGCTGCGCGATCTCGTCGACCGATACACCGAGGCGCTCCTTTCGCAGGTCCTCCAGACGGTCGCCTGCAACGCGCTCCACTCGGTCGAGCAGCGCTTCTGCCGCTGGCTCCTCACCTGCCGCGACCGCACGGGCTCGGACGTCATCCCGCTCACGCAGGAGGCGGTCGCCGAGATGCTCGGCGTCCAACGCACCACCGTCACCGCCGCCGCGCGGGCGCTTCAGAACCAGGGCCTGATCCGCTATCGTCGCGGCCTGATCGAATGCGTCGACCTGCCCGGCCTGCACGAGACCTCGTGCGAATGCTACGACGTGGTCCGCGCGCGCTTCCAGCAGCTCCTGCCGCTGACCTACCAGGATCCGCCGGGCGAGCCGCGCGAGTGATCGGTCGGGGTCAGTACACCCCGCCGACGGGAGCCGGCGGCACGAGCGGCGGGGCCAGCGGCGCGGCGATCGCGCCGGTCACCCGCGCGCCGAGCGGCGGCAGGCTCGGCAGTCCCGGCAGCGGCGCGGGGGACATCGGGGACGCCGGGGCGTAGGACGGTGACGGCCCGAACGCGGGCGACGGCGCGGGCAGGCTCGCCCCGATCAGCGGCTGCGGATCGTCGAGCCGCGAGTCGAACTCGATCTGCGGCCGGCAGTAGCGCCGCTCCCCGCGCGCATCGTGGCGCGCGAGATCGAGATGGAAATGGTCCTCATGCATCGAGTCCGAGCCTGGGCCGAGCACGGTTGTGAAGTGCTCGCAGGCACCGACGAAGGCCTCGCGCAGGAAGCCCCGCTCCTCCGGCGCGCCGCGCCAGCCGCCGCTCACCGTGATCCGCCGCCCGTCCGCCAGCGTGAAGGACATGACGTCGACGGCGTTGCCGAAGGCGTGCTCGGAGAGCCGCGCGCCGGGCCGGTGGTTGCGGGTACGGCAGGCGTAGGAGCCGGAATCGATCTCCACCACGGGCGCGCCGAGATAGATGAGCGCCGCCGGCTGGACGATCTCGGAAAGCCATCGCTCGGTCGCCGCCGTCACCGGGCAGCCGAGCGTCGCCTCCTGCTTGAGGCGCACCTGCCCGTCCAGCAGCGCGGTGATCTCGAAGGGCTTGTCGATACCGCAGGTGCCGGGACCGTCGAGGCGCGGGCGCTGGGACATGTAGGCCGTCGGGCGCACGTCCTGGCGCGCGAGGCAGGCGACCTCGGCCTGCGAACGCCAAGGCTCGCGCTCCTCGACCTCGAACCACCCGCAGCCCGAGAGCGCGAGAGCGAGGGAGGCGGCGAGGAGACCTGTCGAAACACGACGCGACATTCTCCGAGAATGCCGCACACCGCGTTAAGGGCGCGTTGAGCGCGGGCGAGCGCCGGCGCGTCGAATCAGGACAAGCGGGGGCGGCTGCCGTCCGCGAGGAGGCGGCGCGCCGGGTCGCCCCGGCGCGCGCTGGCGTTCAGGCGGCCGGATCACGCGCCGTTCGCCTCGCGGCGCTCGGCCATGAAGCGGTCGAAGGTCTCGCGGTCGCGAGTGCGCTTGAGCTCGTCGAGGAAGCGCGCGAACGCCCGCTGCTCCTCGTCGAGCCGGCGGCGCTCCTCTTCCAGGCGGGCGAGCTGCTCGCGCTTGTAGGCGTCGAACGCCTCGTTGCCCGAGCCGCCGACGGTGAAGTCGAACCGCGCGTCGAAGGACGGCCAGCCGAAGGCGCCCTCGTCCCGAAGCTTCCAGAGCTTCCAGGCGAGGAAGGCGACGCCGATCGGCCAGTACACGACGAGGCCGGCGACGATCGCCACGATCTCCCAGGTCTTGAAGCGACGAAGCAGATCCGACGGGTTGAAGGTGCTGGCGTTCATGTCGGTCTCCAGAAGTGAACGATGCTTCAGATAGGCACGCCCCTTCCTCCGTTGAAGAGCCGCCCGCACTCGTCGCGCCGGCGGGCGGCGCGGCCCAACCGGTCGTGCGCCGGTGCCGACGCGCGCCACGGCGGGCCGCGTGCTAGGCTCGAACCCGCACACGACCTGATCGGGCCGCCATCATGCTCTCCTCGCTCGCGCTTCTGCGCCGGATCGACGCCGGCGACCTCTCCCCGCAGGGCGTCGTCGATCTCTGCCGCGAGGCCATCGCCGCCCGCGAGCCCGAGATCGGCGCCCTGGTCCATCTCGACGACGCGGCGCGCGCGGGGGCGCAGGCCGGCCCGCTCGCGGGCATTCCCCTCGGCGTCAAGGACATCATCGACGTGGCCGGCCTGCCGACCACGATGGGCTCGCCGATCTACGCGGGCAACGTCGCCCGCGCCGACGCCGCCGTCGTCGCGCTGGCGCGGCGCGCGGGCGCGGTTCCGCTCGCGAAGACGACCACGACGCCCTTCGCCTATCTCGACCCGACGGCCACGCGAAACCCGGCGGCGCCCGGCTGCACGCCGGGAGGCTCGTCGTCCGGCTCGGCCGCGGCGGTCGCGGCCGGCATGCTTCCGCTCGCGCTCGGCACGCAGACCGGCGGCTCGGTGATCCGCCCCGCCGCCTTCTGCGGCATCGCAGCCGTCAAGCCCTCGGCCCGGCTGCTGCCCACCGTCGGCGTCAAGTGCTTCTCCTGGACGCTCGACACGGTCGGCCTGTTCGGCGCCACCGTGCCCGATGTCGCCCACGCGCTGGCGGTCCTCGCGCGACGCCCGGAGCTCGCTCTGCCCGACGGCGATCCACGGGAGACCTTCGCGGGCCTGCGGCTCGGCGTCCTGACGCAGGGCTTCGCCGGCGATCCCGAGCCGGACGCCGCCGCCGCCCTCGACGAGGGCGCCCGCGCCGCGGAGCGCGCGGGCGCGCGCGTGGTTCGGCTCGAGGCGCCGCCTCTCTACGCCGAGGCCTGGCGCCTGCACGGCACGATCCAGGACTTCGAGGCCGCCCAGGCGCTCGCCTTCGAATGGGATGCGCACGCCGACGCCCTGCCCCCGCTCCTGCGCGGCCTCCTCGACGAGGCGCAATCTGTCGACGCCGCGCGCTACGACGCGGCCCGCCGCGTCGTCCACCGGGCCCGCGAGGCCGGCCGCGCGCTCTTCGCGGAGGTCGACGCGATCCTCACCCTCGCCGCCCCCGGTCCGGCACCGCGAGGCCTCGGCTCGACGGGCTCGTCGGCCTTCAACCGGCTCTGGACGTTGACGGGAGACCCCTGCGTCGCCGTCCCCGGCTGCCGCGCGCCGGACGGACGTCCCGTGGGGCTCCAGACGATCTCGCGCTTCGGGCGCGACGAGAAGGCGCTCGCGGCAGGGTCGTTCGTCGCCGCGGCGCTCGCCGCACAGCGATGAATCGATGCGGAGAATTTGCCGCGTTTTCAGCTATTTCAATGCTTTAACCGATGATTAACCAGGTTCCGGCGAGGCTGCCCCCGACAATGCGCGCGGCGACGCTTGCGGTACGCCGGTTGCCTGCTAAATTATCTGAGGTCCCTCGGCAGGGAGGATGTGTCATGAGCCGCTACGCGAAGCTTCATCTGGTACCGAAGTTGAACATCGCGGTCTTCTGTGCCGCGCTGGTTTTCGTGGGCGCCATCGTCGTCGGAGCCATCTGAGACCCCCGCGCCGGCTCGCCGGCGAGGCAATCAACAGAAGAGGTCATCCCCCCACCAGTTTCGCCGCCGCCGGCTCCCACCGGCGGCGGTTTCGCGTCGAGCGCCGCCTCGCGCGCCCGCCGCCCCGCGATCCCGCACACCGCGCCAGACCCGGAGCCCGCCGATGAGCGAGACCCCGCGCTTCGACACGACGTTCGACCAGCCGACCGGCGCCTGCGTCCGCGTCTCTCCGCTCGTGCGCCGGATCGTCGCCGGCAATTCCGGACCGGTGACCTTCACCGGCACCTGCACCTACGTGGTCGGCACGGGCGAGGTCGCGATCGTCGACCCCGGGCCGGACGACCCCACCCACCGCGCCGCGATCCTCGCGGCCACGAAGGGCGAGCGGGTCTCGACGATCCTCGTCACCCACACGCACCGCGACCACTCGCCCGGCGCCGCCCCGCTGCGGGAGGCCACCGGCGCGCCCCTCGTCGGCTGCGCCCCCCACCGCAATTCGCGCGATCTCGCCGTCGGCGAGGTCGACACGATGGAGACCGCCGGCGACCGTGCCTACGCCCCCGACCGCGTTCTCGCCGACGGCGAGCGGGTCGCGGGGCCCGGCTGGACGCTGGAGGCCGTGGCCACCCCCGGCCACACCGCGAACCACTTGGCCTTCGCCCTCCCAGAAGAGAAGGCGCTGTTCTCCGGCGACCACGTCATGGCCTGGTCGACCACCTTCATCGGCCCGCCGGACGGGGCGATGGGCCCCTACATAGCCTCGCTGTCGAAACTGCTCGCCCGCGACGAGACGATCTACTGGCCCGGTCACGGCGGCCCGGTCACCGAGCCGGCGCGTTTCGTGCGCGCGATCGTCGCCCATCGCCGGCAGCGGGAGGAGTCGATCCTCGCCCGCCTGCGCGCCGGGGACGAGACCGTCACCACCATCGTCGAGACCGTCTATCGCGGCCTCGCCCCCGCCCTGAGGCCCGCCGCGGCGCTCAACGTGCTCGCCCATCTCGAGGACCTCCACGCCCGTGGCCTCGCCGGGCGCGACGGGCCACCGGGGCTGGGGAGCCGGTGGTCCGCCGCGTGAGGCGGGTCGCCGCGAGCCCCCGCCCCATCCCCGTTGCCCCACGGCGCCGCGCGCCTATCTCCAACGCGGAGTGAGCGGGAGGAACCCCTGTCGGATCTCGTCGTCAAGATCGCCGGCCGGATCGCCGCCGTCCCGGCCGCAGACTGGGACGCCTGCGCGCTCGGCCCGCAGGCGGCGGCGCTCGGCGTCGATCCGCACTGCCCGTTCGTGGCGCACGCCTTCCTGGCGGCGCTCGAGGAGTCCGGCTGCGTCGGCCCACGGACCGGCTGGGGGCCCGCGCACGTGCTCGTCGAGGACGCGGACGGGCGGCTCCTCGCCTGCGCCCCGGCCTATCTCAAGACCCACAGCCAGGGAGAGTACGTCTTCGACCACGCCTGGGCGGACGCCTACGAGCGCGCGGGCGGGCGCTACTACCCCAAGCTCCAGGTCAGCATCCCCTTCACGCCCGCGACCGGCCCCCGCCTCCTCGTGCGTCCGGGCGCGCGCGCCGAGGAGGCCGAGTCCACCCTCGTCGCCGGGCTGAAGGCCCTGCGGGCGCAGGCGAACGCCTCCTCGATCCACATCACCTTCCTGCCGAAGGCGCAGAGCGAGCGGCTCTCCGGAGAGGGTTTCCTGCAGCGCGTCGACCAGCAGTTCCACTGGCTGAACGACGGCTACGCGAGCTTCGACGCCTTCCTCGAGACGCTCGCGTCGCGCAAGCGCAAGACGATCCGCCGCGAGCGCCGGGACGCGCTGGCGCCGGGCATCGAGATCGACTGGGTGCGCGGCGCAGAGATCAGCGAGGCGCATTGGGACGCCTTCTACGACTTCTACATGGACACCGGCTCGCGCAAATGGGGCCGCCCGTACCTCAACCGACGCTTCTTCTCCCTCGTCGGCGAGCGGCTCGGCGAGCGGGTCCTGCTCATCCTCGCCCGGCGCGAGGGCCGCCACGTCGCCGGCGCGATCAACTTCATCGGCGACGAGACGCTCTACGGACGCAACTGGGGCTGCATCGAGGATCACCCGTTCCTGCACTTCGAGGTGTGCTACTATCAGGCGATCGACTTCGCCATCGCCGAGGGCCTGAAACGCGTCGAGGCCGGGGCGCAGGGAGAGCACAAGCTCCTGCGCGGCTACCGCCCGGTCGCGACCCACAGCGCGCACCTCATCGCCGACCCCGGCCTGGAGCGGGCCGTCGCGCATTACCTGGAGGGGGAGCGGGCCTACGTGGCGGACATCGGCGCCGAGCTGGAAGCCGCCCTCCCCTTCAAGCGCGCAGAGGATTAGCGATGGCACCGCCGACGGCTTGACCGCCGCGCGGCCCCGTCGTCTCCTCGCGAGGCGCCACCGCCGCAGGAGATCCACCATGCCCGAGACCGCCTACGACCCGAGCAACGTGTTCGCCAAGATCCTGCGGGGCGAGATGCCGGCGCATCGGGTCTGGGAGGACGAGGCGACGCTCGCCTTCATGGACATCATGCCGCGCGGAGACGGCCACGTGCTCGTCGTGCCCAAGGTGCCGTGCCGCAACCTGCTCGACGCGCCGCCGGAGGCGCTCGCCGCCGTGATGACGACCGCGCAGAAGGTCGCGCGCGCGGCCATGACCGCGCTCGGGGCGGACGGCGTCACCGTGCAGCAGTTCAACGAGAGCGCAGGCGGGCAGGTCGTCTTCCATCTCCATGTCCACGTCATCCCCCGCTTCGCGGGCGTGCCGCTGCGGCCCCACACGGGCGAGATGGCGGATAACGACACCCTGGCCGGCCTCGCGAGCCGGATACGAGACGAAATTTGATGGAGATTTAAGACACTAATAATCTGAGAACATATATGATCAGTTTATGAATAGATCTACGATTTTTATATTGACTCACCCTTTGGCCGATGCAATCGTACCCCTGCATGACGGGGACGGATCGGCGTGCGGCATCGACCCGACGCCCCTTCGACGAAACGAGGGAGACGTGACATGTCGAGCGATTTTGTCGACAACCGTGGAATGGTGAACACGAGCGGCATCGAGCGGGACTGGAACGCGCGTGGAGGCTCGGAAGCCACACGCAACGAGTTCGCGAGCTTCATGTCCGGCTACGGCTTCTCGGAGGAGGACTCCGGTACGCTGTTCGACCAGTTCGACGTCAACGGCGATAGCGCCCTGTCCACGGGCGAGTTCCTGGACGGCCTCGCCGGCACCGACACGAACCGCAGCGGCTCGACCTCCGCGGAGGAGTTCGAGGCCGCGACGGGGGTCGAGATCCCGGACGACGAGGAGTGCTGCGACGACGAACCGTCCTGCGAGCCCGATCCCGCTCCCTGCTGCGACGGCAGCGACGACGACGACGATTCCGGCAGCAGCAGCCGCTCGAGCGACGGCATCTTCGATCGCGACGGCATGGTCGACATGACCCGCGCCGGCCGCGTCTTCGAGTCCGAGGCCGCCGACGAGGCCACCCGGAACGAGTTCAACGACGTGCTGAGCGAGATCGGCATCGACGTGGCCGATCCGGAGGCCGCCTTCGGCATGTTCGACGTGAACGGCGACGGCGCTGTCAGCCGCAGCGAGTTCCTCGACGGCCTCCTGTCGGCCGATGCGAACGACAGCGGGAAGGTGAGCCGCGAGGAGCTCGAGATGATGCTCGACCCCTGATCGGGGTGGCCTGGAGAGTGAAAGCGCGAGAGCCGCCCGCGAGGGCGGCTCTCGTCGTATCCGCTGACGGCATCGTGACGATCGCGTGCGGCCGCAGCGCCTACTGCAGCGCGTCCCAGGCCTCGCGCATGCCCTCGACCACGTCGTCGAGGGTGAGCCCGAAGAGGGACAGGCCCCAGATCACGGCCCAGTAGAGCGCGACCAGGATCACCGGCACGAGCAACCAGCCGAGGACCTCCTCGAACACATGCCGACGCCGGCGACGCTCCCAGCGCTGCTCCTTGGCGGTGCGCGGGGCCGACCGCACCTTGCCGCGCCCGCGCTCGTGCGGACGGGGCGGCGCCGCGCCTCGCTGCCGGCGGGGAGATCGCGGCTGCTGCTCGGGCTGCGGCGGGCTCTGGGGCTCGGCCCGCGCCTGCGCTGCGGCCGCCCCGCGAGGCCGCAGGAAGCTCGGCAGGCGCGCCGCGAGGCCGGAGACCGGCGCATCATCGGTCACGATCGCTGCATCCTCGCCGACGGGCCGGTCGCCACGCGACGGACCGCGCGGTGCCCGCCGATCCTGCGGATCGAGCACCGGGGCCGGCGCGGCGTTCTCGCGCGCGGCCGGACGGGGACGCGCCGCCGTCGGGGCCGGCTGCGACGCTCCCGCCTCGGGCGAGGGCGGCTGAGGCGCATGCGCCCGGCCTGCCTCGACGGGCACGCCTGCGGGCGGTCGCGGCCGCGGCTGATCGAATGCCGCGGGCGGCGGCACGGCGCCGGCGGGAGCTGGGGCATGCGTCGGCCCGTGGCCGTCTACCACGTGCGCATGCGCGTCGACGATGTCGGGATCGAGCGGTCCCTGCCCCACCGCCTCGGGCCGCCCGCGGAGCGGGCCGAAATCGGGCGCGAGATCGGCCGCGGCCGGGTCGTTGCGCAACGAGGCGGCGCGCAGCCGCGCCACCACCTCGTCGAGATCGCGTTGCGTCATGCGCGCACCAGCGGCACCTTCGGTACGGTGCGCACGCCGCCCCCGCCGCCGTTGCCATTGCCATTGCCGTCGGAGCCGTCACCGGGCTTCTTGGGCGCGGGCTTCTTGGCGGCGGCCCGCGGCTTGCGCTTTGCCTTCTTGGGCGGATCGGTCGGCTTCTCGAGCTTCACCTTCGCCGGCTTCGCCGGCGCGGAGGTGAAGGCGAAGCCGAGCTTGTCGAGCCCGTCGACGTCCTTCTCGACGATCACCTCCACCGAGCCGCCGTCCTTCAGCCGCCCGAAAAGCACCTCGTCGGCGAGCGGCGTCTTGATCGAGGACTGGATCAGCCGGCCCATCGGGCGCGCGCCCATCGTCTCGTCGTAGCCGTGCTCGACGAGCCAGTCGCGTGCCGCGTCCGACAGCGAGATCCCGACGTTGCGGTCGGCGAGCTGCGCCTCGAGCTGGAGGACGAACTTGTCCACCACCTTGGCGATGACCTCGCGCGGCAGGTTGCCGAAGGAGATGATCGCGTCGAGCCGGTTCCTGAACTCGGGGGCGAACAGCTTGTTGATCGCCTCCTGGTCGTCACCCACGCGCTTCTGGCGGGTGAACCCGAAGGCGGCCTTGGCGAGGTCCGCCGCGCCCGCGTTCGTGGTCATGATCAGGATCACGTTGCGGAAGTCGACGTGCTTGCCGTTGTGGTCCGTCAGCTTCCCGTGGTCCATGATCTGGAGCAGGATGTTGAACAGGTCCGGATGCGCCTTCTCGATCTCGTCGAGCAGCAGCACGCAGTGCGGGTGCTGGTCGACGCCGTCGGTCAGGAGCCCGCCCTGGTCGAAGCCGACATAGCCCGGAGGCGCGCCGATCAGGCGGCTCACCGTGTGGCGCTCCATGTACTCCGACATGTCGAAGCGGAGGAGCTCGACGCCCAGCGACTTCGAGAGCTGGCGCGCCACCTCCGTCTTGCCGACGCCGGTGGGGCCCGCGAACAGGTAGTTGCCGATCGGCTTCTCCGGCTCGCGCAGGCCCGCGCGGGCGAGCTTGATCGCCGAGGTGAGCGCGCCGATCGCCGCGTCCTGGCCGTAGACCACGGTCTTGAGCCCGGTCTCGAGGTTGGCGAGCACCTCGGCGTCGTCCTTCGAGACCGTCTTGGGCGGGATGCGGGCCATGGAGGCGATCGTGGTCTCGATCTCCTTCACGCCGATCGTCTTCTTGCGCTTGGATTCCGCCAGCAGCATCTGCGAGGCGCCCGTCTCGTCGATCACGTCGATCGCCTTGTCGGGCAGCTTGCGGTCGTGGATGTAGCGGGCCGAGAGCTCGACCGCCGCCTTGATCGCCTCGTTCGAGTAGCGCAGCTTGTGGAACGTCTCGTAGTAGGGCTTGAGGCCCTTGACGATCTCGATCGTGTCCGCGACCGACGGCTCGTTGACGTCGATCTTCTGGAAGCGGCGCACCAGCGCCCGGTCCTTCTCGAAGTACTGGCGGTACTCCTTGTAGGTCGTCGAGCCGATGCAGCGCAGGGAGCCGGCGGCGAGCGCGGGCTTCAAGAGGTTCGAGGCGTCCATCGCGCCGCCCGAGGTCGCACCGGCGCCGATCACCGTGTGGATCTCGTCGATGAACATGATCGCCTTGGGATGGTTCTCGATCTCCTTGACGACCTGCTTGAGGCGCTCCTCGAAGTCGCCGCGGTAGCGCGTGCCTGCGAGCAGCGCGCCCATGTCGAGGGCGAACACGGTGGCGTCGGCGAGCACGTCGGGCACCTTGCCCTCGTTGATCTTGCGCGCCAGCCCCTCCGCGATCGCGGTCTTGCCGACGCCGGGATCGCCGACGAGGAGCGGGTTGTTCTTCTGGCGGCGGCAGAGCACCTGGATGGTGCGCTGCACCTCGCCCTCGCGCCCGATCAAGGGATCGATCTTGCCCTCGCGCGCCTTCTTGTTGAGGTTCACGCAATAGGCGTCCAAGGCGTCGCCCTTCTTCTTGCCGCGCGCATCGCCCTCGTCCCCGGAGGGGCGCTCGCCGCTCTCCTCCTCCGCCCCGCGGGGCGGACGCGCCTCGGTGGCGCCGGGGCGCTTGGCGATCCCGTGCGAGATGTAGTTGACCGCATCGTAGCGCGTCATGTCCTGCTCCTGCAGGAAGTACGCGGCGTGGCTCTCGCGCTCGGCGAAGATCGCGACGAGCACGTTCGCCCCCGTCACCTCTTCGCGGCCCGAGGACTGGACGTGGATGACCGCGCGCTGGATCACGCGCTGGAAGCCGGCGGTCGGCTTGGCGTCCGCCCGGTGCTCGGCAACGAGGTTCGCCAGCTCGTTGTCGACGTACTCGACGAGGTTTCGCCTGAGCGCCTCGATGTCGACGTTGCAGGCCCGCATCACCGCTGCCGCGTCCTGGTCGTCGACCAGCGCGAGAAGGAGATGCTCCAGCGTCGCGTATTCGTGACGCCTTTCGCCGGCGAGGGCGAGAGCCCGGTGGAGCGCTTGTTCAAGGGAGCGAGAAAAGCTCGGCAAGGCTGGCCTCTACGAGTTCGTGAGGGAAAGGCTCACTTCTTCTCCATGACGCATTGCAGCGGATGCTGGTGCTTGCGGGCGAAATCCATCACCTGCGTCACCTTCGTCTCCGCCACCTCGTAGGTGAAGACGCCGCATTCCCCCACGCCGTTGTGATGGACGTGCAGCATGATGCGCGTGGCGTCCTCTCGCGACTTGTGGAAGAAGCGCTCGAGAACGTGGATTACGAACTCCATCGGCGTGTAGTCGTCGTTCAACAACAGCACGCGATACAAATTCGGTTTCTTCGTGCGCGGCTTCGTGCGCGTGATGATCGCCGTGCCCGAACGGCCCCCGTCGTTGCCGCCTCCCCCGTCGGGGTCGGAAGCGACGATCGAATGCCCGACGCCGGGCGGCCCGCCAAGCTGCCCGCCGAGCGGCCCGCCGTTCACGCTTCCCCTTTCGAAGTCCCACCGAACCATGACAGCCGGGTCATCCATTCTCTTGCTGGACCGGACGCCCCGCTCGGGCGACGCGCCCGAGGTCGATGAAAGCGCGTTCGAGCATCAATGTATAGTCCCCCCTGCCGGTTCGCCAGGGGCGGCGCCCCGCATCCGTGTCGCACGCGACGGGCATCCCACGGATGCACCACGCCGGGACCGGCTCACACGAACTGCTGGAGACCCGGGATCGATCCCACGATCGGCCCGAGCGTGTCCTCGCCCACCTTCTCGCGGCCGTAGGCGAACAGCTCGCGGCCGAGCGGCTGCATCTGGCCCATGTCGACGCCGATCTGCATCAGCTTGCCGCCGAGCTGCATGACGCCGCCGCCCATCATGCCGCCGATCGAGCCCATCAGCCCGCCGGCGCCGGACGCGGCCTCGCCGTCGGCCATCGCCTGCTCCGCCGCGGGCATCGCCGCGATCAGCGCGTTCACCTCCGCCGGCGGCCCCTCCTTGCGCAGGAAGGCGAGGATGATGCCGACCGCCTTCCGGGCGGTCTCGGCGTCGAGGCCGGTCTTCTGGGTGATGCGGGCGATCAGGTCGTCCATGGTCTTCGTCTCCGTGTCGGTGCCCGCCGCGTCGCGGGCTCGTCTCGCGGCATGCCGTCGGCGATGCGGGCCGTGCGGATATGGGTCGCAGAGGCGCCGGCCGAGCGCAAGGCCCGTCCGGCGCTCCGGCCGACGGAACTCCGGAGCGGGCCGGCGGGTTCGCCGGGCACTCGGGCATCGCCCCCCACGGGGCTCGCCCAGACCCGAAGGAGACGTCAATGGCCATCGACCACGATCGCACGGAAGGCTCCGCCAAGAACATCGCCGGCAAGGCCAAGGAAGCCGTCGGCAAGGTCACCGGCGACCGCAAGACGCAGGCCGAGGGCCGCGCGGACCAGGCCGAGGGCAAGGCCCAGAACACGGCCGGCAGCATCAAGGACACGCTGCGCGGCAAGTGATCTGCAAGTGATCTGCAAGTGATCGGCCCGCCCGGCGATCCGGGCGTGACCCAAGGCCGGGGGTAGCCCGCGCGGCGCCCCCGAACCCGAGCGGACGGCCGGAGCGCGAGCCCCGGCCGTCGGACTGCGATTCAGCGCCCCCGCGGGCTGGCACCAGCCGCGCGACCGCGCCACAATGCCGCCCGTGAACGACGACACTGCGGGGGGCCACGTGGGCGACGACAGCATCCTGATCGGCAAGAGCCGCCGCGACGACGGGCTCGCGCAGGCCGGCCTCCTCGAGCAGACCCTCCTCCTGCGCCGGGCCAACCGCCACGGCCTCGTCGCCGGCGCCACCGGGACCGGCAAGACGGTGACGCTGCAGACGCTCGCCGAGGGCTTCTCCAAGGCCGGCGTCCCGGTCTTCGCGGCCGACGTCAAGGGCGACCTCTCCGGCGTCTCCCAGCCCGGCGATTCGAAGAAGCCCTTCGTGGAGCGCGCCGCCGAGATCGGCGTCCCCTACGCGCCCGACGACTACCCGGTCGTGTTCTGGGACCTGTTCGGCCGCAAGGGCCACCCGATCCGCGCCACCGTCTCCGAGATCGGACCGCTGCTCCTGTCGCGCCTGCTCGACCTCAACGACACGCAGGAGGGCGTCCTCAACATCGCCTTCCGGCTCGCCGACGAGGAGGGCCTCCTCCTGCTCGACCTGAAGGACCTGCGCTCGCTCCTCGCCTTCGTCGCGGAGAACGCCAAGCAGCTGTCCTCCGTCTACGGAAACGTCTCCAAGGCGTCCGTGGGCGCCATCCAGCGCCAGCTCCTCGTGCTCGAGAACCAGGGCGGCGCGGCCTTCCTCGGCGAGCCCGCCCTCGACATCCGCGACCTGATGCGCACCGATCGCACGGGGCGGGGCACGATCAACATCCTCTGCGCCGAGGAGCTGATGGCGACGCCGCGGCTCTACGCCACGTTCCTGCTGTGGCTGCTCTCCGAGCTGTTCGAGACGCTCCCCGAGGTCGGCGACCCGGACGAGCCGGTGCTCGTCTTCTTCTTCGACGAGGCGCATCTCCTCTTCGACGACGCGCCGAAGGTGCTCCTCGACACGATCGAGCGCGTCGTGCGCCTGATCCGCTCGAAGGGCGTTGGCGTCTACTTCGTCACCCAGAACCCGCTCGACCTGCCCGACGAGGTGCTCGGCCAGCTCGGCAACCGCGTCCAGCATGCGCTGCGCGCCTTCACCCCGCGCGACCAGCGCGCCGTGAGGGCCGCCGCCGAGACCTTCCGCCAGAACGAGGCCTTCGACGTCGCCACCGCCATCACCGAGCTGCGCGTCGGCGAGGCGCTCGTCTCCACCCTCGACGCGAAGGGCGCGCCGCGCGTCGTCGAGCGCACCCTCGTCGCCCCGCCGATGGCCCGCGTCGGCCCCGCCACCGACGCCGAGCGCGACCGGATCGTCCGCGCGAGCCCGCTCGCCGGCCGCTACGACACGCCGGTCGACCGCGAGAGCGCCTACGAGATCCTCGCCGCCCGCGCCGAGGAGGCGCTGCGCGAGGAGGAGATCCCAGAGGAGAAGGGCAACCTGCTCGACGCGCTCGGCGGCTTCTTCGGCGTCGGCGGGAGCGCCGGCGGGCGCCGCGGGCGCCTCACCACCGGCCAGCGCGTCGCCCGCGAGGTCACCCGCACCGTCGTGAACCGCGTCGCCGGCCAGGCCGCCGCCGACCTCGGCCGCGCCATCGGCGGGCGGACGGGATCGACGGTGGGCCGGGCGATCGTGCGCGGCGTGCTGGGCGGGATGCTGCGGCGGTGAGCGGCGGAGTGCGCTCCCTCTCGCGCGTGGGACACCGGAGGCGATCATGTCGACGTCGAGGAAGGGTATCGTTCGCGTGTCGCGGGATGGTCGAGTGACTCTCCCGAAGGCCGTGCGCGCCGGCCGCGCCTGGGAACCGGGTACGCGCCTCCTCGTGGAGGATACCCCGGAAGGCGTCCTCCTCCGGAAGGCGTCGGCCTTCGCTCCGACACGGCCCGAGGACGTGTTCGGGTGCCTCCCCTGGAATGGGCCGGAGCTGACGATCGAGGAGATGGACGAGGCGGTGCTCGCGGAAGCCGCGGACCGCGCCCGCGACGAAGGCGGTCCGTAGATTCACGGGGCGCCGAGAACGGCGGCCCTCACAACGCCTCCCCCCGCAGCAGCCGCGCCCCGCCCTGCCCCGGCACGCCCGCCGCCTCGCGCATGAAGAAGCGCTTGGCCGCCGGCATGCGGTTCACCAGCCCGAGCCCGAGGTCGCGCAGCATGCGCACGGGCGCCACGTCGTTCGAGAACAGGCGGTTGAGCGCGTCGGTGGCGAGGCCCATCGCCACCGTGTCGGCGCGGCGCGCGCGCTGGTAGTCCTCGAGCACGTCCGCCGCGCCCGGGTCCATGCCCAGCCGAACCGCGGAGACGATCCGCTCGGCGAGGACGGCGGCGTCCTTGAGGCCGAGGTTCACGCCCTGCCCCGCGATCGGGTGGATGACGTGGGCCGCGTCGCCGATCAGCGCCAGCCGCGGCGCCACGAAGGCGCGGGCGATTCCGAACTCCAGCGGGAAGGCCTGGATGGGCGTCTCCAGCGCGATCGCGCCGAGCTCGAGGCCGAAGCGGCGCTCGATCTCCTCCAGCAGCAGGTCCTCGTCGAGCGCCAGGATGTGCGGCACGTTTGTCTCGCGCTCGGACCAGACGATGGCCGAGCGGTGCCCGAGCGCGCCACCCGGCGTCAGCGGCAGCATGGCGAAGGGGCCGGACGGCAGGAAGTGCTGGATCGCGCGTCCTTCGTGGTCGCGGGCGTGGCCGACGATCGCCGAGAGGCCGGATTGCGGGTAGTCCCATCCGCTCCAACCGATGCCGGCACCCTCGCGCAGGCGCGAGCGCTTGCCGTCGGCGGCGCAGACGAGATGCGCCTCGCGCGTGCTTCCGTCCGTCAGCCGCAACGATACGCCGGCGCCGTCGGCATCCGGCGTCGCGCGGCGTACGCCGGCCTCCAGCATCTCGACGCCCGCGTCGCGACAGGCGGCGCGCAGCGCGCGTGCGAGGACCGCGCTCTCGACCATGTGGGCGAAGGGCTCCTCGCTCGGGGGCTCCCCGCGCTGCGCAGCCGGCCGCGCGCCCTCCCCGCCGAATTCCAGGAACACCGGCCGCACCGGGTCGGCGAGGTGGCTGTCGGTGATCACCATCTCGCGCATCTCCTGCGCCTGCCCGGCGATCTCCGCCCAGACGCCGAGCGCCGAGAGCATGCGCCGGCTCGCCGCGGCGACGGCGTAGGCGCGCCGGTCGCTCGCCGGGTCGCGGGCGAGCGCGGGATCGGCGAGCGTCAC
Source organism: Salinarimonas sp. NSM (assembly GCF_052380005.1). Taxonomy (NCBI): domain Bacteria; kingdom Pseudomonadati; phylum Pseudomonadota; class Alphaproteobacteria; order Hyphomicrobiales; family Salinarimonadaceae; genus Salinarimonas; species Salinarimonas sp. NSM. Next base: position 6,611 of record NZ_JBQTCJ010000040.1, on the reverse strand, counting down.
GTCGACGGCGCGCGGCGCCGCGCGCTTGAGCGCCAGCGCCAGCGCAAGGCCGACGATGCCGCCGCCCGCCACCACGATCCGCCAGCTCTGCGCCCGTCCCGTCGGACCCGTCATCGTCGCCTCCCTGGAACGCGAAACCGCACGCGCATCCGCGCGCTTGACCCGCCGGGCGGCGGCGGCTCACATGCCTCCGGCCCGGCACGGAGGTATCTAGCACATGGCGCGCGCCGTCGAAGAGCTGCTCGCGATTCTCGACCTCGAGCGGCTGGAGAACAACCTCTTCCGCGGTCGCAGCCCCAACGTGGGCTGGCAGCGGGTGTTCGGCGGCCAGGTGATCGGCCAGGCGCTGGTCGCGGCGACGCGCACCGTCGAGGGCCGCCAGGCGCACTCGCTCCACGCCTACTTCCTGCTTCCCGGCGACCCGAAGGCGCCGATCGTCTACGAGGTCGACCCGATCCGCGACGGCAGGTCCTTCGCCACCCGCCGCGTCGTCGCGATCCAGCACGGGCGGGCGATCTTCTCGATGTCGGCCTCCTTCCAGGTCCGCGAGGACGGGCTCGACCACGCGGCCGCGATGCCCGACGTGCCCGCACCCGAGGACCTCCCCGGCGAGGACGAGATGCGCGCGCGGGTGATGCCGCTGATGGACCCGGCGGCGCGGGCCTATTTCGAGCGCGAGCGGCCGATCGAGCTGCGCCCCGTCGAGCTCGAGCGCTACCTCCCCCGCGATCCGGGGTCCGAGCCGCTGCCGGCGCGCTTCCACGTCTGGATCCGCACGACCGGTCGCCTGCCGGACGAGCAGGCGATCCACGACTGCGCCCTCGCCTACGCCTCCGACATGACGCTGCTCGATTCCTCGCTGATCCCGCACGGCCGCAGCGTCTTCCAGCGCACGATCCAGGCGGCCTCGCTCGATCACGCGCTTTGGCTCCACCGCCCCTTCCGCGCCGACGAATGGCTGCTCTACGCCCAGGAGAGCCCCTCCGCCTCCGGCGCGAGGGGCTTCTCGCGCGGCTCGATCTTCACCCGCGACGGTCGCCTCGTGGCGTCGGTCGCGCAGGAGGGGCTGATCCGCGAGCGTGCCACGCAGGGCTGAGGCGTGCAGACCGCGGGGCCGGCGACCGGACGGCCTGTTTCGCTGCGCTGCGGAACGTGCTAGAGACCCCGCCGCTCGACGCCGCCGCCCGACGCCGAGGTGTCCGATCGGCGCGGCTTTCGCATGGGCGAGCGCGACCCGCAGGCACGCGAACGACGATCGCGGGGCGCGGCCCGGAACAGAACCGACCCAGATCCCCATGGCACAGCCCAACGCCCTGACGAACGGGCATCCCGATTCCCCGGCCACGGCCGAATCCGCGCTCCCCGAAGGCCACCGCAAGGCGGGCTTCTGGACGCTGACCATCGGCTCGGTGGGCGTCGTCTACGGCGACATCGGCACGAGCCCGCTCTACGCGCTGCGCGAGTCGATCATCGCCGCCTCCGCCGGCGGGCCGATCACGCGGGACATCGTGCTGGGCGTGCTCTCGCTCGTGCTCTGGGCGTTGATCCTCGTCGTCACGCTGAAATACGTCTTCATCCTCCTGCGGGCCGACAACAACGGCGAGGGCGGCACGCTGACGCTCGTCGCTCTGGCGATGCGCGCGCTCGGCCGCGGCCGGCTCGCGGTCCTGCTGCTGGGCGCGGTGGGCGCGGGGCTGTTCTACGGCGATGCGATGATCACGCCGGCGATCTCGGTCCTCTCGGCGGTGGAGGGCCTCAAGATCGCCGCGCCCGCGAGCGCGGAATACGTGGTACCGATCGCCATCGTCATCCTCGTCTTCCTGTTCTCCGTGCAGAGCCGGGGCACGAGCAAGGTCGCGGCCTTCTTCGGGCCGGTGATGTGCGTGTGGTTCGCCGTGCTAGCCGGCACGGGCCTGTGGCACATCTTCGACGATCCGGGCGTGCTCGCCGCGATCAACCCGCTCTGGGGCGCGCGCTTCCTGATCGACCACCCCTTCGTGACGGTCGCCGTGCTCGGCGCGGTCTGCCTCGCGGTGACGGGCGCGGAGGCGCTCTACGCCGACCTCGGGCACTTCGGGCGCGGCCCGATCCGCACCGCCTGGCTCACCATGGTGCTGCCGGCGCTGACGCTCAACTATTTCGGCCAGGGCGCCGTCGTCCTCTCGAACCCCGAGACGATCGAGAGCCCCTTCTACAACCTCGTGCCGGATTTCATGACGCTGCCGCTCGTCGGGCTCGCCACGCTCGCGACCATCATCGCCAGCCAGGCCGTGATCACCGGCGCCTTCTCGCTGACGCGCCAGGCGGTGCAGCTCGGCCTCCTGCCGCGCCTCGAGATCCGCTTCACGTCGGAGGCCCATTCCGGCCAGATCTACATGCCGCGGGTGAACTGGCTGCTGCTCGCGGGCGTCATCGCGCTCGTGATCGGCTTCGGCTCTTCCTCCGCGCTGGCCTCGGCCTACGGCGTCGCGGTGTTCGGCGCGATGACCGTCGACGCGCTGCTCGCCATCCTGGTCATCTGGAAGGGCTGGCGCTGGGGTCTCGTCGCGGCGGTGGCGGTGATGACGCCCTTCCTCGTGATCGACCTCGCCTTCTTCGGCTCGACCCTGCTCAAGGTGTTCTCCGGCGGCTACGTCCCGGTCCTGCTCGCGGTGGCGCTGATCCTGACGATGTGGACCTGGCTGCGCGGCTCGCGGCTCCTCTTCGCCAAGACCCGCAAGACCGACATCCCGCTGGCCGAGCTCATCGGCATGCTGGAGAAGAGCCCGCCGCACCGGGTGCGCGGCATGGCGGTGTTCCTCACCTCGGACCCGGAGACCACGCCGACCGCGCTGATGCACAACCTCAAGCACAACAAGGTGCTGCACGAGAAGAACGTCGTCCTCACCGTGCGCGCGACGGACACGCCGCGGGTCCGCGAGGAGGACCGCGTCAGCGTCGAGCCGCTCGGCGAGAGCTTCTACCGGGTGGTGATGACCTACGGCTACATGGAGACGCCCAACATCCCCAAGGGCCTCACCGCCTTGCGCAAGCAGGGCTTCACCTTCGACATCATGGCCACCTCCTTCTTCCTCTCGCGCCGCGTGCTGCGCCCGGCCGCGCAGTCCGGCATGCCGCGCTGGCAGGACAAGCTGTTCATCTGGCTCTCGAGGACGGCGTCGAACGCGACCGACTTCTTCCAGATCCCCACGGGCCGCGTCGTCGAGGTCGGCACCCAGGTGACGATCTGAGGCGCCGCCCCCTCCCCGATGGGCACGCGTCGCCACTTGTCATCGCCGCGTCACGCGCAGGTCTCATGCGGGTGCGATGAGCGATGCCATCGACCGTCTCCATCGCGCGATACTCGCGGCCCGCGACGAGGACGTCGCCACCTCGAAGACCGCGCGCCTGCTCGCCGCCGGCCTGCCCAAGATGGGCAAGAAGCTGGCCGAGGAGGCCGTGGAGACCGCGCTCGACGCGCAGTCGGGCGATCGCGAGCGCATCGTCGCCGAGAGCGCCGACCTGATCTATCATCTCGCCGTGCTCTGGGCCGGCGCCGGCATAGAGCCCCGCCGGGTCTGGGAGGAGATGGAGCGGCGCGAGCGGCTCTACGGCATCGCCGCGAAGGTACCCAAGGAGCGCAAGGTCGCGAGGTCCTCCCGCCGCCGCGATGCCGTCGCCGCCCGCCCGCGCTGACCGCGCGCCGTCCCGCGACGAGGATCGCCGCGCTCAACCAATGCATGCTGCTGCCCGGCCCGGAGGCGCAGCCGCTCGCGACCTATCTCGGCTGGCTCACGCACCGCACCCTCTGCTCGCGGGCGTGCTCCGGCGGGCTCCTCGTCGTGTTCGTGCCGAGCGCCCTCCCCTGCGCGCGCTCGGCAGATGAAGCGGAGCTGAACGGCCCGTTCGGGCAGGGTTCCGGTGCGATCCCCTAGACAGGACCTCGTTCAGGGAGGTCCCGTCATGTTCAAGCGCCCGTTCGCCCTCGCCGCCGCCACGCTCTACGTCTCGACCATGGTCGGTCTCGTGGGCGGGATCGGCGTCATGGCCGCGAGCGCGCCGACCCCGCACCAGACCCCCGGCCACGAGGTCGGCTTCGCCCTCATCATGATGCTCAACAAGTGATCCCGCCCGCCGCGCCCGGCCTCCTCGCCCGCGCGGCCCCGTCCGTCCGCCCTGAGTCGGATCGCCGCATCCCGTGCCATCCCGCACGCATTGCCTGGGGAAAACGAGGAGCCGTCCACAGCGGGGGGCTGCCCCGACTCTTGCGCCCGAGTCAACGCATCTTGTACGTTCGCTCCCGTCGAACACGACATCTGGTGCGGCACTCTTCATAACCATCTGCGCGCGACGGGCACGCGGTCGAGAAATCGATCGTCCGCGAGCGGAGAGGGATTCTGCGAGACCAGCGCCCGCGAGGAGGCGGCGATGACGGATGCAACCCCGACCTGGACCGACGAGCGCGTCGAGCGGCTCAAGACGCTCTGGCAGGAGGGGCGCAGCGCGAGCACCATCGCCGCCGAGCTCGGAGGCGTCTCGCGCAACGCCGTGATCGGAAAGGTCCACCGGCTCGGGCTTTCGGGCCGCGGCAAGGCCCCGGAGAAGACGGCGCCCCCCGCGCGACCGCGTCAGAAGCCGGTGGAGGCCGAGGCGGCGGCGCCCACGCGCCCGATCAGCGTCGGCGCCAACGCGCTCGCCGCAGACCCCGCACCGGAGGAGGTGCCGGCCGCGAAGCCGGCGCGGCCCCAGCCGCAGCCGCTGCCCGCGACCATCGCCCGGCCGGTCGCGCAGCCGGCGGGCGAGATCGTGGTGCCCCCGAGCGAGCGGGTGACGATCATGGATCTGCGCGAGAGCATGTGCCGCTGGCCGATGGGCGACCCGAGCTCGCCCGACTTCCGCTTCTGCGGCGCGCGCTCGCTCACGGGCATGCCCTATTGCGACCACCACGCCCAGATCGCCTACCAGCCCTCCGCCGACCGCCGACGGGATCGCAAGGCGCTCGCGGGCTGAGGAAGGTCCCTCAGCCGACCCGGGCGAGCAGCGCGAGGAAGGTCCGCGCCTCCTCCTCCGAGAGCGGCTCGAGCGTGCGTGTCGAGACCTCCTGCGCGACCGCGCGCATCGCGCGTGCCGCGCGCTCTCCCTCGGCGGTCAGGCTCACGGCCACCAGCCGCGCGTCCTCCGACACGGGGCTCTGGCGCACGAAGCCGCGCTTCATCAGCCGCCCCACGACGCCGAAGATCGTCGCCGGGTCCATGGCGGTCAGCCGGCCGAGCTGGTTCTGCGGGGTGGCGCCGCGTTCGAGCAGGGTGACGAGGGCGGCGAACTGGGTCGGCGTCACCGAGAAGCGACCCATCACCGCGTTGAAGATCTCGGTGTTGCGCTGGTGCGCGCGGCGGATCAGGTGGCCGGCCTGTGTGTCGAGCCGGAAGCTCGGGTCGTCGGGAGATCGCCGGGTCGCCGGCGTCTCGTCGTCCTCGGCCGCGTCCGCGCGTCTCGTCATGCTCTCCGGCGCTCCGTTCGTGTGCGTACGGCGACCTTAGGGGCCGCGCGCGCGGCGCGCCAGCCGAGCGGGGGCGCCGCGCGTCCGGGTCACGGGCGCGGCGGGAGCGCGATCGCCGGCAGCTCGGTGGGCGGCAGCGCGTTGGTCGTCGCCGGCTGGCGCCCACCGGCGAGGGTCGTGCCCCGCGCGCGCATGGCGAGCGCGATCGTCAGGCGCTCCGCCGCCTCGGGCGACATCTGCGCCATCACCTCCGCCATCCGGCGTGGGCTCATGTCCTCGGCCAGCGGCACGAGCACCTCGAGCGCGAGCCGGTCGAAGACCCGCGCCGCGTCCTTGGGGCGCATCGCCTCGTACATCGACACGAGCCGGCGCATGGCCTCGGCGTTCGCCGGGTCCTCCGCCTCGGGCGCCGCCGCGGCTGCGGCCGCCCCGCCCGGCGCGGGCCCTCCCGCGGGGCCGCCCACGACGCGCTCCTCGAGGCGTGCCTCGGCGGCGGCGACGAGTTCCTCGCGCATGTCGAGCTCACGCAGGCGCCGCTCGAGCTCCGCGCGCTGCTCGGCAATGCGCTGGCGCAGCATGTCCTCGGACGAGGTCGCGGGGCTGCGCAGGTCGGGCAGCAGGTCGGGCGCGAGGCCGCCGTTGCCGGCATCCACGGCGGGCGCGCCCTCGGCGGGCGCCGTACCGTCCCCCCCCGCAGACGGATCCTCCCCGTCCTCCGGGTTCGAGCCCGTGGTCACCACCTCGCGCGGCGGCGTCTCCGAGCGCGCGAAGGCGAGCACGCGGGCGAAGGCCGGCAGCTCGGGCTGCGGCGTCACCACGCTCGGGCCCGCGCCGGAAGGCGGCGCGGCGGGCTCCGGCTCGCGCGCGACGAAGGCGGCCGCCTTCATCAGCAGCAGCGCCGCCGCGGCGATCACCACGGCGTCGGTCAGCCGCAGCTTCGCCTGCGCGATCCGGGCGAGCGCATCGCGCATCCTCCGGGGCGTCCTCATCGGCCGGGCCTCATCGGATCATCCTCATCCACGCCCGATCCGGCGCGCGGCCCGCTCGGCCAGGAGCTCCGCAGCGGCGCTGATCCGGGCGCTGACGGGCGGCGCGGCGGGAGCCCGCTCCGGCGCCGCGGCCGCGCGGGGCG
>NZ_JBQTCJ010000039.1:0-45296 GCF_052380005.1 Salinarimonas sp. NSM | reverse complement strand
GCGGCGGCTCGGGCGGAGACGGCTCGGGCGGCGCGGGCTGCGCGAGCGCCGGCGCCACGACGGGCGCAGCCGCAGCCGGCTCGAACGCGTGGGGAGCCGCGGCGGGCGCGGGACGGAACACGTCGAACACGATCGCCTTCATCACCACGGCGCCGGCGACGAGCGTGAGCGCGACGACGGTGAACAGGAACACGACCGGTCCCTTGCGCGGCCAGATCGGCGCCTGCGGCTCGGCCGCGCGCGAGACGATGCGCGCATCCGGCAGCGCCGCCTCCTCCGAGTCGCGGGCGAGCGCGTCGCGGTAGCGGGCGAGGAAGACCTCGAGCTGCTCGCGCTCGGCCCGGGCCTCGCGCTCGAGGGCGCGCAGCTGCACGCCGTTCTCGTTGGCGCGCGAGGCGACCTGCATCTGCTGGCCGAGCGCGGCGGTGAGCGTGTCGACCCGCGCGGACGCGAGGCGGGCCTCGTTCTCGAGCGTGCGCACGATCCGCTCGGCGGCGCCGCGGATCTGGCCGTCGAGGTCGGCGAGCTGCGCCTGCAGCGCGAGGATCCGCGGGTGCCGGTCGAGCAGCGTGCGGCTCTCGGCGGCGATCTGCGCGCGCAGGCCCACGCGCTGCTCGATGAGGCTGCGGATCAGCTCGTCGGCGGCGACGTCGGGGATCTCGAAGGCGCGGCCGGCGTCGATCAGCTCGCGGATGAGGCCCGCACGCGCCTGCGCGTCGGCGAGCGTCGAGCGCGCGGTGCCGAGCTGGGTCGAGATGTCCCCGAGCTGCTGGGAGGTGAGCGTCGCGTTGTCGCCGCCGACGAGCAGGCCCGTCCCCGAGCGGAAGGCCTCGACCCGCGCCTCGGCCTCGCGCACGCGCTCGCGCAGGCGGTCGATGTTCTGCGACAGCCAGGTCGAGGCCATGCGGGCCGCGTCGATCTTCGCGGCCTCGAGCGTCTCGAGGTAGACCTCCGCGATGACGTTGGCGCCCCGCGCGGCGAAATCGGGGTCGCTCGCCTGGAACTCGATCGCGATCACCCGCGAGCGGCCGACCGAGTACACCAGAAGGCGGTCGTAGTAGGTGCCGAGCACGCGGTCGATCGCCGCCGCGTCGTCCCCCGCGTCGCCGCCGCCACCGAGCCCGAAGAGGGAGGCGAGCCGCGCGAGCGGGTTCATGGGCCGCATCTGCGGGTCGAACTCGGGATTTCCGACGAGGCCGAGCCGGCGCGCGGCCTCCGCCGCGACCTCCCGCGAGCGGATCACCGCCACCTGGCTCGCAACCGCCTGCTCGTCGATGATCTGTCCCGTGGGATCGCCACCCGTCTGCTCGACGGGGCGGGTGAAGGCGTTGTCGCGGCTCTCGAGCAGGATCTGCGACTGGCCCTGGTAGAGCGGCGTCGCCACGAGCACGTAGGCGAGGCTCGCCACGAAGGCCAGGAGCCCCACGCCGGCGATGAGGCGCGCGTTCGCCTTGAGCGCGAGCAGGATCTCCCACAGGTTGATCATGTCCCCGCGCGGGTCGGCCGCGGGGGCGCGGCCCTCCGCTCCCGGCGTCTCGGCGCTCGTCATCGGCATCGCTCGCACACTCCACCCCTCCCGCGTGCGGCGAGCGCCGGTGCTTCGGTGCGCCGGTGCGCTGCGCCGCGGCGCGGGGTCGGAGCCGATTAGGCGATGTTAAGGTTGAGGACCGGTTAAGGACCCGCGTCCGGGCCCGGCCGAGCCGCCGCGACGGTCTCGTCGACGAAGGCGTCGAGCGCGTCCCAGTCGGTGTATTCCGTGTCCGCGTGCGGATCGACGCTCTCGCCGCGGCGGTAGGCGATGAAGCGCATCGCCCAGCTCTTGAGGAAGTCGTAGCGCGTGAAGCGGAAGGCGCCCGCCGCGTGGTGCAGCCGCGCGACGCTCCAGCCCGTCTCGGAGCGGAAGGTCTCGACGCAGCGGGCGAGGCCGGCCCAGTCGCCGGGATCGTCTCCCGCGGCCGACAGCGAGACCGAGACGAAGGCGCTCGCGCAGCCGTTCAGCGCCGAGGCATGGCGTCGCGCGAAGTCGACGAGCGCCGCCTGGTAGCGCCCCTCGTGCAGCGAGCCGGCGAGGATCGCGAGGTCGAAGGCGGCGAGGTCGAGATCCGGCTCCGCCCCGGTCGCGTCGACGAGGGTCGGCACGTGGCCGCTCGCGCTGATCCGCGCGGCGATCCGCTCCGCGATCTTGCGCGTCTGGCCCTCGGTGGTGGCGTAGACGACGAGAATCCGCATGGCGCTGCCTCCAGGCGTTTTCATGTGAGATTGGAGTCCTATCGGGCGCCCGCCCATCCGGACGAACACGAAGCGCGGGCGGCGCGCCCGTGTTGTTTCACTTCTTGAAACGCCTGTTTCAACCCGCTAGGTCGAAACCATGCAGGACACCCCGCTCGCAGAGCGCATCCTCGAGCGCTTCGATCGCCTGCCGCCGCAGCTCCAGGCAGCGGCGCGATTCGTGCTGGAGAACCCCCGCGAGGTGGCGCTCCTCTCGACGCGCGAGCAGGCGAACCGCGCGGGCGTCTCGCCGGCGGCGCTAACCCGTCTGGCGCAGCGGCTCGATCTCGACGGCTACGAGACCCTGCGGCGCCTCCACGCGGAGGCGCTGCGCACGGAGGCCGGCGGCTTCTCGGGCCGGGCGGAGGCGCTCGTCGCGGGAACCGAGAGCGCCGACGACGCGACCTTCCTCGCCGGCTTCGTCGCCGCCATGGGCGAGGACGTGGGTCAGCTCGGAGCGGCGCGCACCGCGGCCGCCCTGGTGCGCGCCGCTGACGTGATCGCGGGTGCACGGCGCGTCCACTTCCTCGGCCTGCGCGCGAGCTTCGCCGTCGCCTTCGCCGGTGCCTACGTGATGGGAATCGCCGGGGTGCGCGCCGAGCTCGTCGAGGCCCCCGGCGGCACCGGCATCGACCGGCTGCGCGACCTCGGGCCGCAGGACGCGCTGCTCGCCGTCTCGGTGCGACCCTATGCCCGGGACGTCCGACGGGCGCTCGCCTTCGCCCGCGAGCGCGGCACGACGACGCTGGCGATCACGGACGATCCCGTCTCGCCGGTGGCGCGGCTCGCGGACGTCGTCGTGCCGGTTCGGATCGATACGCCCTCCTTCTTCCACGCGATGACCCCCGCATTCGCCGCCATGGAGGGTCTCGCAGCCCTCGTCGCCCGCCGGCGCGGCGCCGAGGCGCCCGCTGCCGCGCGCCGGGCGGAGGCGCACCTCGCAGCCTTCGGTGCCTACGAGCCCGCGGAGCAGGCTCGGGTTGCCGAAGATCGGCGATCCCGGTAACCCTTAGTTAACCGCCGCGGCGCTTCCTCGGTGGAGCGGGCGCGTCGGCGTCGTCGTTCAAGCGCGGTTCAGGCGCGAACGGCCACGCTCGCGGGCATCGTAGTTCGCGTCGGAGATCACCCCATGTCCATCCAGCCGCTCACCAGCGACCGCGCTCCCGCCGAGCCGACCGGGCGCAGCCGCATGGGCGCCCTCGCCCGGGGCCTCGGGCTCGCGCTCGCGCCGATGCTGCTGTTCCTGTCGATCCCGGTGGGCCTGTCGGGCGGCTTCGTGCTCGCGTGGGTGCTCCTGGTGGCGAGCCTCGTCCTGATCACGCTCGATGCGGCGCTCTTCGGCGCGCAGCGCTGACCGGCTCACCGCTCACCGCAGCGCCGCCCGCAGCACGACGGCGAGCGCCACCGCCTCGAACACCATCGTCAGCGCGAGCGCGCTCGCCGCGCCGAGGACGCCGTAGGCCGGCGCGAGGGTGAAGGCGAGCACAGTCGCCACGATCGCGGTCGCGATGTAGACGATCGCGCAGGCGCGCTCGGCGCCGATCATGTTCAGCACCCGCTCGGCCGGCCCCACCGCCGCGAGCACCACCGCCCCCGCGGCGACGATCGCCATCGCCGGCCAGGCGGCGACGAAGGCCGCACCGAAGAGGCCGAGGATGACCTCGCCCAGCCCGACGAGCACCACGGCGAAAGCGAGCGACGGCAGGAACGTGGCGAGGCAGGCGCGCAGGACGTAGCGCCGCAGCGCGACGCGGTCCCCAGCCACATGGAGCGCGCTCACCCGATGCGCGACGGCGTTTGCGATGGCGTAGGCGACGAACTGGACGAGGGCGAGGCTCTTCACCGCGGCGAAGTAGATGCCGGTCTCCTCCGCCGGGCGCGTCATCGCGAGAGCGAGCACGTCGACGCTGCTCGCGACGAGCGCGCCGATGTCGCCCACGACGATGGGCGAGACGATCGCGAGCCACGTCCGCGGATGGAAGCGGTGCGGGCCGGCCGGCATCACCCGCGCGAGGCGCGGCGCCAGCACGCTCGTCTGCAGCGCGAGCGCCAGAGCCGCCGCGACGAGCATGGCGAGCATCACGCCGCGCGCGTCGAGCCCCACGCCCAGCGCGGCGGCGCCGAGCACGAGGCCGAGCGCGAGCACGGGCCGCAGCACGAAGGTCGGGCCGAGTGCCAGGATCGGCCAGTCGAAGGACTTAGCCACCCCCTCCTGCGCCAGCAGCGCGGCGACGAAGGGCAGCATCACGAAGGCGAGCGCCAGGACCTGGTCGTGCGCGACCGTCAGCACCACGCCGACGGAGCCGACGGCGCCGCCGACGAGGATCGGCAGGACCCGCGCCGCCTGGACGAAGCCGCGCAGCGCCTCGGCGTCTCCCTCCACGCGATACTGCGCGACGAAGCGCTGGGCCGCCGTGTCGAGGCCGAGCACGGCGACCGCCACCACGATGCCGAGTACCGTAATCGCCCCCGCCACCTCGCCGTAGGCCTCCTCTCCGACGAGCCGCGCGAGCACGATCTGCGTGAGGAAGGCGAGCGCGGCCGCGCCGACGCGGATGGCGAACGCCCACAGCGCGAAGCCGCCGCCGGCCGCGCCGATGCGCCGCCCCGCGCCGCGCGCGTTCGCCGAGAACCGCCCGATGATGCCGACCGCGCCCGTCATGGCGCGATGGGTACGCGATCGCCCTTCAGATCCGGTTACCGCGCACCGATCCGCGCCATCCAGGCCAGCAGCACGGCGTCGAAGGCGTCGGCCTCCTCCAGCATCGGCGTGTGGCCGCTCCCCTCGAGAACACGCACCTCGAGGTCGCGGGCGCTCGCGCGGAACGGCTCCCAGGTCTCCGGCGGCGCCACCGCGTAGTCCCGCGCGCCGAGCACGAGCAGGATCGGCGCTTGGATCGCCGCGAGGTGCGCGGCCGTGTCGAAGGCGGCGAAGGCCCCGCCCCAGAGCGCGTCGACGGCATCCATGTGGGTCGCGACGCCTTCCCACAGCGGCGCGGCGTCGAACGCGGGGTCGGCCCACATGCGCGCGCGCAGCGCGAGGCAGAAGGCGACGAAGCGCCGCCGCGGGTCGCGGGCGATCGCAGCCTCGAGGCCCGCCATGTCGGCCGCGAAGATCGCCTTGCGCGCGGGCGCGACGAGTTCCGCCCAGCGTCGCTCCGCACGCGACGTGACCTCGGGCGCGTGCGACGGGCCGGCGGCCACCGCGACGACGCCGGAGACGCGATCGGGATGGCGCGCGGCGTAGGCGAGCGCCATGTAGGCGTGGCCGGAATGGCCGAGGATCATCGCGCGCGCGATGCCGAGATGCGCGCGCAGCGCCTCGATGTCGGCGACGACCATGTCGAGGCCGACCGGCTCCGCCGGCACGCCGTGCGCGGGCGGGGCGAAGCCGCGGTGGTCGAGGAAGACGAGCCGCGCCCGCCGGCGCAGCGCCGGCGAGAGGACCCGCGGGTAGTAAATCGTGCTCCCGGGGACGAGGATCGTCGGACCCTCCCCTTCGATGCACCAGGTGAGAAGGTGTGGCCCGCGGCGCAGGGAGCCCGTGCGCGCGATCGGCGCGCCGGTATCGGTGGTCGTGGTCATGATGGGTCGTGCTCCGGCAAGGAGGTACGAGACGTAGAAGACCGAGCCCGATCGCGTGCGACCGAGCCTCGTCGCGGGCACCGCGTCGGCGGCACCCGGTATCGTCCGTCCCCTCGCTAGAACACGCGCGGCATCGCGGCCTCCGGCAGCGCTTCCCGTGGCGCGCCGGCCGGAGCGCCACGCCACCACCCATACACCCGGCCGCCGGCGACGTGCACCCACCTTCGCCGTCCATCGTCGGGACGTCTCGCCTCGGAGCGCCGGATGGCTGCCATGCACCGCCGCCGCTTGCACGGCGGAGGGATCGGGCGCACAACGCGTCGCCCGAGGATCCCCCCTATGAACGACCCGCGCCCCCTCGACGCGCGCGCAGCCGCCCCCGCGCCGCCCGTCGACGATTCCCACCGCCACGCACCGATGACGTTCCGCGAGTTCGTCGCGATGGTCGCCGCGCTGATGGCGCTCAACGCGCTCGCGATCGACGTCATGTTGCCGGCGATCCAGGACATCGGCGCGGCGCTCGCCGTCGCCGACCCGAACGAGCGCCAGGCGATCATGCCGGCCTATCTCGCGGGCTTCGGCCTCGGCCAGCTGCTGGTGGGCTCCGTCTCCGACCGGTTCGGCCGCCGGCCGGTGCTGCTCGCGGGGCTGGTCTTCTACGTCGCGGCGGCGATCCTGTGCGCCTTCGCACCGACCTTCGCGGCGCTGATCGTCGGCCGGGTCGTCCAGGGCCTCGCCTCGGCGGCGCCGCGCGTCGTCACCGCCTCGATCGTGCGCGACTGCTACGGCGGCCGGCGGATGGCGAGCGTGCTCTCGCTCGCCATGACGATCTTCATGGCGGTGCCGGTGGTTGCCCCCTCCATCGGCCAGGCGATCCTCCTCGTCGCCCCGTGGCGGGCGATCTTCGCGCTGCTCGCCGTCTACGGTGTCGCGATGATGATCTGGACGGGGCTGCGCCTGCCCGAGACGCTCGCGCCGGACCGCCGCCGCGGCATCGGCCCCCGCGCGCTCGCGGCGGCGTTCCGCGAGGTGTTCACCACCCGCCAGACGCTCGGCTACGCCATCGCGGCGGGCACCATGTTCGGCGCCATGTTCAGCTTCATCGTCAGCGCGGAGCAGGTCCTCGCCGACCTCTACGGGCTCGGCCCGCTCTTCCCCTTGGCCTTCGCGGCGATGGCGGGCGGGATGGCGGTCTCCTCGCTCGTCAATGCGCGCCTCGTCGGGCGCATCGGTGCGCGGCGGCTCTCGCACGCCGGCGTGACGCTGTTCTCGCTGATCGCGGCGACCGCGCTCGCCCTCGCGCTCGCGGACCTGCTGACGCTCTGGCCGCTCCTCGTGCTGCTCGCGGGCGCGATGCTGCTGGTGGGCCTGATCTTCGCCAACTTCAACGCGCTCGCAATGGAGCCCATGGGGCACATGGCGGGAACCGCGTCCTCGGTGTTCGGCTCGGTGACCACGCTGCTCGCGGCGGTCATCGGCGGCATGGTGGGACGCGCCTTCGACGGGACCGTCGTGCCGCTCTTCGCGGGATGGGTCTTGCTCGGCCTCGTCGCCCTCGTCACCATCGCCGTGACGGAGAAGGGGCGCCTCTACGGCCGAGGGGCGTGAGCCGGCGTCATCGCCCCGTCACGGTCGCGCCTCAGGAACCCCGCATGACGCTCGCCCCCTCCTCCCCCGCCGCGCCCGATCTCGACGTCCTCCTGATCACCGCCGACCAGCTGCGCGGCGACTGCGTCGGCTACGCGGGCCATCCGCACGTGCGCACGCCCCATCTCGACGCGCTGGCGACGGAGGGGACGGCGTTCCTTTCGCATTGGGGACAGGCCGCGCCCTGCGGGCCGGCGCGCGCGGCGCTCTACACGGGCCTCTACCAGATGCGCAACCGCGTCGTGGCCAACGGCGCGCCGCTCGCCGCGCATCACGACACGATCGCCAAGCTGGCGCTGCGCCATGGCTACCGCCCCACCCTGTTCGGCTACACCGACCAGTCGGAGGATCCCTCCGGGCTCCCCCCCGCCGACCCGCGGCTGCACAGCTACGAGGGCGTTCTCCCCGGCTTCTGGCCGCGCCTCGCGATGCCGGAGGATGCCGGCGCCTGGCGCGCGGCGCTGCTCGCCGAGGGCTACGCCCAGGCGGCCGACATCCGCACGGTCCACCTGCCGCGCGACGGGCGCACCGACCCGCCGACCGGCGCGCCCACGGTCTACGCGGCCGATGAGGCCGAGACGGCCTTCGTCGCGGACGCCTACCTGCGCTGGCTCGACGAGATCCCACGCGGGGCGCCGTACTTCGCCCACGTGAGCTTCCTGCGTCCGCACCCGCCGCTGATCGCGCCCGAGCCCTACGCCTCGATGCACGATCCCGAAGAGGGCGGGCCCTTCGTCGGGCGCGGGAGCCTCGCGGACGAGGCGGCGCTGCACCCGTTCCTCGCCTGGCACCTGCCGCGCATCGGCAAGGGCAGCCTCGTCGCCGGGGCGCGCGGCCCGATCTCGGATTGGGGCGAGCGCGAGCGGCGGGTGCTGCGCGCGACCTACTGGGGCCTCGTCGCGGAGGTCGACGCGGCCATCGGGCGGATCGTCGCCGAGCTGAAGCGGCGCGGGCGCTTCGAGCGCACGCTGATCGTCTTCACCGCCGACCACGGGGAGATGCTCGGCGACCACAGCGCCTTCGGCAAGTTCGGCTTCTTCGATGCGGCCTTCCACGTGCCTCTGATCGTGCGCGACCCGCGCCGGCCCGCCGGGCACGGCCGCCGTGTCGGGGCCTTCACCGAGGCGGTGGACGTGACGCCGACGATCGCGGACGCGCTCGGCGAGGCGCTGCCCGGCGCCGACGGACGGGCGCTCACCCCCTTCCTCGCGGGCGAGACGCCGGCGGGATGGCGCGACGCCGTGCACTGGGAATACGACTTCCGCACCCTGGAGGAGGAGGCCGCCCCGCTCGGCCTCGACCGCGACGCCTGCTCGCTCGCCGTGCGCCGGGAGCGGGACTGGAAGTACGTCCACTTCGCCGGCCTGCCGCCGCTGCTCTTCGACCTCGCGGGAGACCCGCACGAGACGATCGACCGCGCCGACGACCCCGCCTGCGCCGGAACGCGCCTGCGCATGGCCGAGGCACTGCTCTCCTGGCGGGCGCGCCACCTGGAGCGGCGATACACCGGCATGCTGCTGACCGAGAACGGCCCGAGCGGCGCCCCGCGCTGAGGCCCTCGCAGGCGAAGGCGGCCTTGCGCCGGCACGCGCGGCGCCGTACCAAGGGCGTGCCGTTCGACAGCCCCGGGAGCCCGCGCCGTGCAGACCTTCTTCGTCGAGATCAAATGCAAGCTCGGCAAGACCTACGACGTCGCCCGCGAGCTGGCCGACCGCGAGATCGCGTCCGAGATCTACTCCACCGCCGGCGACTACGACATCATCGCCAAGTTCCACATCGACCGCGACCTCGACATCGGCCACTTCGTGGCCGAGAAGGTGCAGACGATCCCCGAGATCGACGACACCAAGACGGTGATCACGTTCAAGGCGTTCTGAGGGGGCGGGCGCTCGCGGGCGGCGGCGCCACCCGCCATCGCACCATCCACCGAACGATCGCCCTCGGCGGGCGGACCGCGAGGTCGCCCCGAGGAACGCGTCGCGCGCGCCGCGCAATTTCGCTCTTAAGTAGTCTTGAGTTATTTTTGCTTCCAGTTCAGGATTGTGTCCCCGACTGGGAGGGCCGCCATGACTCTCGACGAATTCCTCGACTCGGCCGTCGTGCCGATGCGCGCGACGAATGCCGCCCCGCCCGAGCTCGGAACGCCGGCGCCCGTCGCTCTCGAATGTGCGCTGCTCGCTCAGGACCCACGACACATCGTGGTGGAGCGTCACGGCACCACTTACGAGGTCGAGAAGGCCGACGTCCTCTCCATCGAGATGCCGGAGGGGCCGGTCGTCACCGGGAGTCGCCGCGGGCATCCGGTCCGCCTCGTGCTGCGCGCCGAGACCGAGCTTCTCGTCGTGCGCCGCCGCCGGGCCGCCGATCTCGAGGCCGTGCTGCCGACCGTGCTCGCGCGTCCGAGCGGAGCGGCCGGCTTCACGCCGCTCGGGCCGCCTGCGCACGCGGCCTGGTTCCGGGAGCGTGGCATGGGCGCCGACGAGCGGATCATCACGACGACCAACACCGACTCGACGAGCCCCTCCGCGCGGCATGCCGAGACCGCCTCCGCGGCCGGTGGCCGGAGCGGCTCCTGGGCGAGCGACGACGTGACCGCCGCCGGCTTCGCCACGGACGAGATCCACACGGACGACGTGTCGACGGACGACATGACCGAAATGTCCAGCGGCGAATGTCGGGCCGAGTGACGCGTCATGCCCGCTCCGGTCGTCCTCGTGGTCGCGCCGGAAGAGGACGTGCACGCGCGCACGGTCGCCTACGAGGCGCGTGATCTCGACGTCGAGATCCTCTCCGTCGATCTCGCGCGTTTTCCCCACGAGGCTGCCTTGAGCGTCGCCTACGACGGGTCCGAGATCCTGTTGCGGCTCGGCGGGCGCGCGCTGCCGGCGAGCGCGCTCGCCGGCGCCTGGATCCGCCGCCCTTCCGCGCCGCGGGTCGACCCCGCGGTGCAGCAGGAGGACGCCGTCCACTTCGCCCGCGCCTCGACCCGTGCCACCTTCCTCGGCGGCCTCGGCGGGGCGTGCGCCAACGTCGTCAATCCGGTCGGCTCTTCCCAGCGGGCGAACCTCAAGCCGCTCCAGCTCGCGCACGCGCACGCCGCCGGGCTGCGCGTGCCGGCGACCCTCGTCTCGAACGATCCCGACGCGATCCGCGCCTTTGCGAGAGCGCATCCCCAGGCCTGCTACAAGACCGTCTCGACCTGGCGCTACGATCTGAAGGAGACGCGCCGGCTCGATGCGGAGACCGTCGCGGACACACGCGGGCTCTCCATCTGCCCGACGATCTTCCAGGCCTATGTCGACGGCGGGGTCGACCTGCGCGTCACGGTCGTCGACGGGGCGATCTTCGCCGCCGCGCAGCACGTCGGCGAGGGCCGCTCGCCGGTGGATGGCCGGCTCGACCGCGTGCGGATCACCCCCGCGACGCTCGACGAGGGCACGCAGGCGGGAATCCGCCGCTACATGGCCGCGATGGGCCTGCGCTACGGTGCCTTCGACTTCCGCGTCGACCGCGACGGCGCGCCGTGGTTCCTGGAGTGCAACCCCGAGGGGCAGTATCTCTGGATCGAGATCGAGACCGGCCTGCCCATCTCGCGGGCCATCGCGCTGGCGCTCGCCGGCCGCGACCCGCGGGAGGCCGGGTGAGGGGAAGCGCGCCGCCGATCGGGGACGGGGGTGACGCGCGTCCCTCGGTCGTGGCAGGCTCGGCTGGTCCATACCAGCACGGGAGACCACCGACACGATGCCCTGTTCCATCCGCACCGCTTCCTCCGCCGCAACGCTCGCCGCGTCCTTTGCCCTTGTCGCCGCTCCCGCGCTCGCCATGGACCCGGTCGGGACCATCGCCGGCACGCTCGACGGGGAGGCCCGCGAATGGCGCACCCTCTCCGTTCCCTCCGAGGGCACGACGACCGCGAACCTGCAGAGCTTCGGCCCGGTGACGATGGTCTCCATCCAGGGCCACGACGCCGAGAGCGGCTCGATCATGCGCGGCGTCCTGTCGATCGAGCTCGGCCTGATGGGCACGGACGCGTCGGCCATGCGGGTGGACGAATCGGTCGGCTATTATCCCGACGGCATGAGCGGCCCCTTCTGGGTCGCGGGCCAGGAGGGCGGCCCGCTCGAGATCGCCTTCGACACGCTCGCCCTCACCGGCGACCCGGCCGCCGCCGGCACGGTCACCGCCGACCTGTGCCGCAAGGAGGGCATGTTCGATCCCGCCGACACGAGCGACTGCATCCGGCTGGAGGCACGGTTCGAGACGCCGCTGTCGATCGAGGAGTGAGGGACGGGGTCGTGGAGCGCTAGGCCGGCGCCGCGAGCGCGACGCGGACCTCGTCGACCATGCCGAGCCCACCGTCGAGCGTATCGCGCAGGATGGAGGCCAGCGCGGCGAGGCCGGCGCGCTCCGCGCCGTCCGGCGAGCCACCGCCGCGCACCCCCAAGCCCACCGCGCTTCCAATCCCCGCCCCACCGGCTATATACCGCCCCGGACCACCCCACCCCCGGAGCGCCCCATGACCGGAACCACCCGCACGAGCGCCGACCTCGATCCGCGGCGCAAGAAGATCCTGTTCCGCTCCTGGCACCGCGGCATCCGCGAGATGGACCTGATCATGGGCCGCTTCGCCGACGCCGAGATCGGCGGCTTCTCCGAGGCCGAGCTCGACACGTTCGAGGCGCTGATCGAGGTGCCCGACCGCGACCTGTTCCGCTGGATCACCGGCGAGGACGAGACGCCGGCGAACTACGACACGCTGCTGTTCCGGCGGCTGAAGGACTTCCACACCCACGGCGCGCCGATCCACGCCTGATCCAGGCCCCTCCCCTCCCCCGCGCGCCCGCCGGAACCCGCGGCGGGCGCGTGGGCGTTCTCGCACCGCTACGACACCCGAGACCCATGGCAAAAGCGCCCGCGCCCCGCGCGTCCCTGTCCCTGCTGCCCAAGCGCGCGGTCGATCTCGTCGCCGCCGGGGAGAGCCTCACGCTGGCGAGCGCGCCCGACGGATTCGACGCCATGGCGCTCGGCGCGCTGGCGCTGGGCTTGAAGGAGAAGGCGGAGCGCTCGGCCATCCTTGTCCACGTGGCGCGGGACGGGCAGCGGGCGCAGGCGCTGGAGCGGGCGCTGGCCTTCGTGGCGCCCCGGCTCGAGGTGCTCTCGTTTCCCGCCTGGGACTGCCAGCCCTACGACCGCGTCTCGCCCGCGGGCGCCGTCTCCGCCCAGCGGATGACGACGCTGGCGCGGCTCGCGCGCACCAAGTCTTCGCCCGAGCGCCCGCGCATCCTCTCGACCACGGTGAACGCGCTCCTGCAGCGCACTGTGCCCAAGGCGCGCATCCTGGCGGACACGTTCTCGGCCCAGCCCGGCAACGTCATCGCGATGGATTCCATCGTGCAGTGGCTCGAGGTCAACGGCTTCCTGCGCACCGGCACGGTGCAGGAGACCGGCGAGTACGCCGTGCGCGGCGGCATCATCGACCTCTGGGCTCCGGGCCTCGCCGCGCCGGTGCGGCTCGACTTCTTCGGCGACAGCCTCGAGTCGATCCGCGCCTTCGACCCGGAGACGCAGCGCACCACGACGACCATGCGCGGCCTCGACTTCGTGCCGATGTCCGAGGTGCAGCTCACCTCGGCCTCGATCAAGCGGTTCCGCCAGGGCTACGCGGCGGCGTTCGGCGCGCCGGGGCGCGACGACCTGCTCTACGAGGCGATCTCGGAAGGGCGGCGCTATGCCGGCCTCGAGCACTGGATGCCGCTCTTCTACGAGAGGCTCGACACGCTGTTCGCCTATGTCGAGGGCGCGCCGATCGTGCTCGACCACCAGGCCGAGGACGCCGCAGCCGAGCGGCTCGCCACGATCCGCGATTATCACGACGCGCGCCGGCAGCAGGCGCACGAGCGCCAGCCCGGCGTCGCGCCCTACAACCCGCTCGCCGCGGACGCGCTCTACCTCTCGCCCGCCGAATGGGCGGCGCGGCTCGAGGGCGGGTCGACCGTCCGCGTCACGCCCTTCGCCCTGCCGCCGACCGATACCCGCCTCGTCGTCGATTGCGGCGCCCGGCGCGGGCGCGCCTTCACCGCCGAGCGCGAGGCGGAGGGCACGAACGTGTTCGAGGCCGCCGCCGCGCACGTGCGCGCGCTCCAGCAGGCCGGCAAGATCGTCGTCCTCGCCGCCTGGTCGGAGGGCTCGCGCGAGCGCCTCGGCCACGTCGTCGCCGACCACGGCATCGGCCGCACGAAGCCGGTGCGGCGCCTCGCCGAGACGATGGAGCTCGCCCGCGACGAGGTGGCGCTCGCCGTGCTCGGGATCGAGGCCGGCTTCGAGACGGACGGGCTCGCCGTCATCGGCGAGCAGGACATCCTGGGCGACCGCCTGGTGCGTCCGCGGCGCCGCGCGAAGCGCCCGCAGGACGTGCTTTCGGAGGTCTCCGCGCTCACCATGGGCGACGTCGTGGTCCACGCCGACCACGGTATCGGCCGCTTCGTGGGGCTGAAGACCATCGAGGCCGCGGGCGCGCCGCACGATTGCCTGGAGCTGCACTACGCGGGCGGCGACCGGCTGTTCCTGCCCGTGGAGAACATCGAGCTCCTGACCCGCTACGGGTCGGAGGACACCGAGGTCCAGCTCGACAAGCTCGGCGGCGGCGCCTGGCAGGCCCGCAAGGCCAAGATGAAGAAGCGCATCCGCGAGATGGCGGGGCAGCTCATCCAGATCGCCGCCGCGCGCATCCTGAAGGAGGCCCCGAAGCTCGCCCCGGCGGAGGGGCTCTACGACGAGTTCGCCGCGCGCTTTCCCTTCGAGGAGACCGAGGACCAGCTCGCCGCCATCGACGCGGTGCTGACCGACATGGCCTCGGGCCGCCCGATGGACCGGCTCGTGTGCGGCGACGTCGGCTTCGGCAAGACCGAGGTGGCGCTGCGCGCCGCCTTCGCCTGCGCCATGGCGGGCAAGCAGGTGGCCGTCGTGGCGCCCACGACGCTGCTCGCGCGCCAGCACTTCAAGACCTTCTCCGAGCGATTCAAGGGCCTGCCCGTCCAGGTCGGCCACGCCTCGCGCTTCGTCGGGACGGCCGAGACGAAGCGCGTCAAGGAAGGCCTCGCCGACGGCACGATGGACATCGTGGTCGGCACCCACGCGCTGCTCGGCAAGACCGTGAGATTCCGGGACCTCGGCCTCGTCGTGGTGGACGAGGAGCAGCACTTCGGCGTCGTCCACAAGGAGCGGCTGAAGGAGCTGCGCGCCGAGGTGCACATGCTGACGTTGTCGGCGACGCCGATCCCGCGCACGCTCCAGCTGGCGCTCACCGGCGTGCGCGAGCTCTCGATCATCGCGACGCCCCCGGTGGACCGCCTCGCGGTCCGCACCTTCGTCACGCCCTTCGACCCGCTGCTGGTGCGCGAGGCGCTGCTGCGGGAGCGCTACCGCGGCGGGCAGTCCTTCTACGTCGTGCCGCGCATCGACGACATCGCTGAGGTGAAGGAGTTCCTCGACCGGGAGATGCCCGAGGCCAAGGTCGCGGTGGCCCACGGCCAGATGCCGGCGACCCAGCTCGAGGACGTGATGACGGCGTTCTACGAGGGCAAGTTCGACATCCTGCTCTCGACCACGATCGTCGAATCGGGCCTCGACATCCCCACCGCCAACACGCTGATCGTCCACCGCGCCGACATGTTCGGGCTCGCCCAGCTCTACCAGCTGCGCGGGCGCGTCGGACGCGCCAAGACCCGCGCCTACGCGCTCTTCACCGTGCCGGCGAACCGCACGCTCACCGTCCAGGCCGAGCGACGGCTCAAGGTGCTGCAATCGCTCGAGACGCTGGGCGCGGGCTTCCAGCTCGCCTCGCACGACCTCGATATCCGCGGAGCGGGCAATCTCCTGGGCGACGAGCAGTCCGGCCACATCAAGGAAGTGGGCTACGAGCTCTACCAGCAGATGCTGGAGGACGCCGTCGCCCAGCTCAAGGACGGCGCGGACGAGCCGGTCGAGGACCAATGGTCGCCCAACATCGCGCTGGGCGCGCCGGTGATGATCCCCGAGAGCTACATCGCGGACCTGCAGGTGCGCCTCAACCTCTACCGCCGGCTGGCCTCCCTCGACGTCCTGGAGGATATCGAGGCCTTCGGCGCCGAGCTCGTCGACCGCTTCGGCGCGCGCCCGCCGGAGGTGGACCAATTGCTCGAGGTGATGGCGATCAAGCTGCTCTGCCGGCGCGCCAACATCGAGAAGGTGGACGCCGGTGCGAAGGGCATCGTCGTCGCCTTCCGCAACAACTCCTTCGCGAACCCGCAGGGCCTCGTCGCCTATGTCGCCGAGCAGGGCCCGGCGGCGAAGGTGCGCCCGGACATGAAGATCGTCTTCTCCCGCGACGTGGAGGAGGTCGACCGCCGGCTGAAGGTGACGAAGTCGATCCTGCGCAACCTGGTGAAGATCGCGGAGAGGAAGACGGCGGCGTGAGGGGTGCGCGCACCCCTCACGCGAACGCGAGAGGGGGCGGGGGTGAGGGAATCCGGCTCGCCGGGGCGGGGTTCGTGGATTACGCCATCTCCCCGCGCAACGCGTCGACCCGATCCCGACCGGCGACGATCACGGCCTGGGCGGCGGCGATCAGCTCGGCGAGGCCGTTGCGCACCGGATCGTCGAACCTCGCGACGGCCGGCTCGAGCGCGACCATGAGGTTGAGTCCGCGGTTCAGCTCGTCGATGGCGTCGAGCAGGCCGTCGGCCCGAGCGGCGCGCGAATCATCGTGCGCGCCGGCGGGCGGCGCGGTATGCATGGCGTCGGACATCGGGACGGGTCCTTCTCGGCTGCGGGCCCACCGGTCCACTCGGCGGCATGTTATTGACACACGATAAAAGCTGATGTCGAAACCTGTCGCACAGAAAAAGCGCGGCCGGCCCGCCACCGGCGTAACGCCCCGCGTCGGCGTCCGCTTCCCCGACGAGGTCACCGCCGCCGTCGACGCCGCCGCGCGGGCGCAGGAGGACGAGCCGAATAGGTCGGAGATGATCCGGCGGATCGTGACGGCTTGGTTGCGGGAGAATGGGTTTTTGGGGCGGTGAGCGTCCTTAAGGGGAAGGAAAGGGACGCCGGCATCCGCGGTCACGGTGGCGCTCGCCGCCGCTCACCCCGCCGTGGTTGGACCGAAGAGCATCGCTTGCGCTCGTGTCCCACGTCTAAGCCTCTGCCAAGTCGGGGAGCAACCGCAGTCGGACCAGGTCATGATCGTACACGCCGCACACCGTCGCCGTTTACGCATAAGATCGAGTCTGATACGCACTCGTCTTGAGATCGGTGTCCGTCGTATCCGTCGGACCTCGTGAGTCGATGCCGACGGCGCGCTGGAGGACAGCTTGACAAGCGCTGCCTACAAACAAGCGCTGGAAGCGACAGGGTATCTCGCGTCCAGCGGACTACCAGCACCAGGATTGGTACCGGCAGACGACTTGCGCGCGGCTAAAATGCGTGCCATTTTTTCAGATGAACGAGTTGGATTGCAGGCGGATGCCGTCTTCTCGGCACAAAATGTGCCTACCAGCATCTTCAAGGATGCCGGACACGAAGAGCCCTCTGAAGAGGACCTCCGCCGGTGGCATGAAGCGGCGTGGAATGTCGGTGTCGCGCCGCTGCTGTGGATCATCACGCCAACGGACGTGCGCCTTTACAATTGCTACGACTCGCCCTCGCGAACCGACGACCGCGCGGGACAAGCGCCCCATGCCCTGGATCGTTTCGTCCTCGACTCCGGCGAGCGACTTCGCGCACTAGACCTTCAATGCGGCCGTATCGCCACCGAGACGGGCGCATTCTGGACTAGCGCAATAGGATGCAAGATCGACCGAAGCCACCGCGTTGATCGGGAACTACTCGCTGAGATTTCGGCCCTCGAGAACCGTTTGACCGCTCTCAGCAAACCTGCAACCGAGGGCACCCTCGCCCGTGCCCGCGATATCGCGCAGCGATTTATCGGGCGCTGTATCTTCACTTGGTATCTGCTGGACCGGGGTATTGCCCAACCGTTCCTGCCGGACGACCTGCCTGCGGACCTCAGCGTGATGTTCGCAACACCGTCGAACGCCTTTGCGCTGTTTGATTGGCTGCGGACGACCTTCAACGGCGACCTGTTCCCGATGGACGACCCCGGGGCGGAGCGCGAGCAATTGACCCCGCAGCATCTGGCGCTAATCCGCGATTTCGTTGAAGGGCGCAGCCTAATTCCAGAGCGCCTCGGTCAGGGCCGTCTTTTCCGCTTCCGGTTCAATGCCATTCCGGTCGATCTTATCAGCTCTATCTATCAACAGTTCGCGCGCACGAGCGCAGCGGACGAAGCGCGATCGCAAGGTCTCCACTACACTCCTGTCGAGCTCGTCCACCTCACGCTCGACCCCGTCTTCGAGGGCCTTTCGTCGGACGCGTCCATTATCGACCCGGCCTGCGGCTCGGGGGCATTTCTCGTTGAAGCATTTCGCCGGCTGGTCTGGCGCGCCGCGGAAGGAAAGCCAGCCGGTCGAGAACTCGTGCGCAGAATCCTCTATAGCCAGCTCTTTGGCATCGACATCAACCGGGCGGCGCTGGGGATCGCGGCGTTCAGCCTCTATCTTGCTGCTCTCGAACTCGACGAGCAGCCGATCAGCGACATTTGCGATCTAAAATTCGATCGCCTCATCAATACCACCCTCTTCGAAGCGGATTCCTTGGGCGGCGAACTGCCAGCAGCGATCCGCAGCCAATCCTTCGGTGCAGTAGTCGGCAATCCCACCTGGACGTTCGTGAAGAGGGAAGGTACTGGCAGGCGGCGCACTTCTGACACCTCGACGCTGCGCCCCAGGCGGAGCCCAGACCAAGCGTTTCTCTCGCTCGGCGCGGAACTCGCCGGACGGGATGGCCGCGTCGGTATGGTGATGAAAGCGACGCCGTTTTTCTCAAAGGACGTCCACGCCATCGCTGCGCGAAACCATCTTCTAGAACGTCTCGCGCCAGTAGCCCTGATCAATCTCTCCTATCTCCGCCGGGAAGAGCTCTTCCCCGATGCCCGCGGTCCGGCGCTGCTATTCTTCGCGCGCTGCGGCCTCGGGCCTCAAGCGGACCGCATGCTCGTCGGATCCATTCCATGGTCTCCCGACTTCCGCCGGACAGGTGTCTTCGGCCTCGGGCCTGGTGAAATCCGGTCCGTCCCGCTCAGACGCGTGCTAGCGACGCCGCCCTTCCTCAAAGCGGCCACGTTCGGGACTGTTCGCGATGGCTGGCTAATTGAACGGCTGGAAAAGGATTTCCCGCGGTTCAACACGCTGCTTGAGGGCCTACAGCGCGACCCATCCGCCAATCGCGGCCAAGGCTTTCAGGTTCGGGGTGACAAGAATGCGCCTCCGGCCAGCTTTCGACGCCTCAAGGTCGTCACGCCCAAAAAGTTCTCGGCGTTCCGTCTCGACCATGCCTCGCTTGATGATTTCACACATCCGACGCTACATCGACCTCGACGCGAGTCGATCTTCGTCGGCCCGATCTTGCTGTGCTCCAAGGTGGGTAATGCTTCCGGCACCGAGCGGGGACGCTACAGCGCCGCGGTCAGCTCGCGCGACGTGCTGTATACACAAAATTTCTACGGCGTGTCTTTTGCTGGCGCTAACGTAACGTACGCGTACGCGCTCAGTGGCATTCTAAACTCCAGCCTTACGGCATTCCAGTTCGCCCTTGGCGGGGCAACGTGGGGGCTTGAGCGCCCGACCGTGGAACCCCATGATCTTCTGTCGCTGCGTGTCCCAGATCTAACCAATGTCGATCCGGCCCTCCTCAAGGCGCTGATCGACGCGGAAGAGAAAGCGGCCGCCAACCCGGGAAGCGTCGCCCGCCTCGAGGCGCTCGATGAGGCCGTATTCAACGTTTATGATCTGGACTCGGCCGAGCGAACGCTCGCCCGCGACAGCGTCAGACGCGCGCGCTACCTCATTTTCGAGAATCGTAGCGAGCGCGCCGGGCTCATCACCCCGCCGGATACAATGGCTCTCCGCGCCTATGCTGGTCAGCTCGTGGAGACGGTCGACGCCTATCTACGAGCCCGCAACGTGCGCCATCTTGAAGCGGTCATTTATCCGGCGTATGTGACCAAGGCCGACCTCGCATCGGGTATTCCCGGCATCACGGCCGTCCGGTTCGTAATGGCGCAGGGCGGCCCCGGGCAAGAGCCAGTCGTTCGCGACGGAGAGCCGGAAGAGCTTCAAGCTCTTAGCGCCATGTTGCGAGGCCAATTTGACGTGCCGATCCCTCCATATCTCAACGAGCGGCGGCAAATCAGGCTCTACGGATCAGACGATCTGTTCATTCTAAAACCCAGCGAAGTCCGCAACTGGACACGCACCGCGGGCCTGAACGACGCCGACGTCATCCTCGCCGATCATTGGCTGCGCGGAGGGCATGCCCTTGCTCACGCCTGACCTGCCATTCGGCCAGCCTGCTTTTGAATTGTCGGACGATCAAATCGCCACCGTCCTGGACCTCCTCTGCCGGGGCTGCGATGAGGCGAGGCCTCACCTTACCCCCGGCATGCTCGAAGTGCCGATGACCATTGTTGTCCGCAAAGCGATGCGCCGCGTCAAAAAATCACTTGGTCTGACCAACCTTCAAATTCGTGGAGAGCACGAGCTTGAAGATATGGCGAACAGCGATCCGACCATTCTAGGCCGCATCGACATCACGCTGCAGTTCCTTCATCAATTCGGCGAGGAGGATGCCTACGTCGCAGTCGAATGTAAGCGCGTTCAAGCGGGCGACTCCTCCTTAAATGGCCGCTACGTCACTAATGGCGTAGAGCGGTTTGCCAGCGGTAAGTACGCCGCAGGTCATGATTGGGGCTTCATGCTCGGCTACGTGCTGGCGCTTCCGGCGTCAACGATCGTCGATGCCGTCGATGCGAGCATCCGGAAAGCCTATGGTGAGGCCGCCGGGCTTGCGGCTGAAGCCGCCAACACCCTCGCCCTGGCCGTCTTGGAAGGTGCATTGGTCCAGAACGGCCATAACATCCGGCTAAAGCATGTGTTCGTCGACATGGCACCAGCCGCCACCACCAGCTCGAGTTCCTGAAGACGGACGGCGGCGCACCGGTGGTCCGAAAGCCTGCGATGGAAAATTGCTTTCGGCTGGGCTAGCTTCACACTGGCGTATCCCCCTCACTCCCACTCGATCGTCCCCGGCGGCTTGCTCGTCACATCATACACCACCCGATTGATCCCCCGCACCTCGTTGATGATACGCGTCGCCACCTTGCCCACGAACCCCATGTCGAACGGATAGAAATCCGCCGTCATCCCGTCCACCGACGTCACCGCCCGCAGGGCGCAGACGTACTCGTACGTCCGGTAGTCGCCCATCACCCCCACCGTCCGAACCGGCAACAAGACCGCGAAAGCCTGCCAGATGTCGTCGTAGAGGCCGGCGCGGCGGATCTCCTCGAGGTAGATCGTGTCGGCCTTGCGCAGGATGTCGAGCTTCTCCGCCGTGATCTCGCCGGGGCAGCGGATGGCGAGGCCCGGGCCGGGGAAGGGGTGGCGGCCGACGAAGCCCTCGGGGAGGCCGAGCTCGCGGCCGAGCAGGCGCACCTCGTCCTTGAAGAGCTCGCGCAGGGGCTCCACGAGCTTCATGTTCATGCGCTCGGGCAGCCCGCCCACGTTGTGGTGGGACTTGATGGTGACGGACGGCCCGCCGGTGAAGCTGACGCTCTCGATCACGTCCGGGTAGAGCGTGCCCTGGGCGAGGAAGGCGGCGCCGCCCACCTTCCCGGCCTCGGCCTCGAACACGTCGATGAAGAGCCGCCCGATGGTCTTGCGCTTCGCCTCGGGGTCGTCCACCCCCGCGAGCGCGCCGAGGAAGGTCTCCTGCGCCTCCACGTGCACGAGGGGGATGTTGTAGGCGTAGCGGAAGAGGCTCACCACCTCCTGCGCCTCGCCCGCGCGCATCAGCCCGTGGTCGACGAAGACGCAGGTGAGCTGGTCGCCGATCGCCTCGTGGATCAGCACCGCGGCCACAGCCGAGTCGACGCCGCCGGAGAGGCCGCAGATCACGCGCTGCGAGCCCACCTGGGCGCGGATGCGGGCGATCGCCTCCTCGCGGAAGGCGGCCATGGTCCAGTCGCCCGTGCACCCGCAGATCGTGCGCACGAAGTTGCGCAGAAGGTGGCGGCCGTGCGGGGTGTGCACCACCTCCGGATGGAACTGCACGCCGTAGAAGCGCCGCGCCTCGTCCGCGACGGCGGCGAAGGGGGCGGCGTCGGAGACGCCGATGACGGTGAAGCCCTCGGGGAAGCCGGTGATCCGGTCGCCGTGGCTCATCCAGACGGGATAGCGCTGGCCGACCTCCCAGACGCCCTCGAAGAGCGGGCTCGGCGCGACCACCTCGACCTCGGCGCGGCCGAACTCGCGGTGATGCCCGACCTCCACCGCGCCGCCGAGCTGCGCCGCCATCAGCTGCTCGCCGTAGCAGATGCCGAGCACCGGCACGCCGGCGTCGAAGATCTCCTGCGGCGCGCCGGGGGCGCCGGCCTCGGTGACGGAGGCCGGCCCGCCGGAGAGGATGACGCCCCTGGGCTTCATGGCGCGGAACGCCTGCGCCGCCGACTGGAACGGCACGATCTCGGAATAGACCCCCTCCTCGCGCACCCGCCGGGCGATCAGCTGCGTCACCTGCGAGCCGAAATCGACGATGAGGATCTTGTCGTGGCTCGTCGCGGCGGCGGCATCGACGACGGGGGCGGCGGAGGTCGGGGTGGTCATGAGGGCGCTTTCGTCTGGCGCGGGGGCGCGCCGGCGCGCCCGTCCGCTGTCCCTCCCGGGATTACGCCAGGACGCCGGGTCGCGCAACGCCGCGCGACGACGCGAGGCCGCGCGACACCGCGAAGCAGGAAGCCGCCGGGGACCTCCTCCCCGACGGCCTCCGCCGACGCCGCCGGCCCGGAGCCGACGGGAAAGCTCGAATGAGGAGGCGTGATCGACCCGGACGGGCCGTGCGGCATCACGTGCACCTCGCGAGCCGGGACGCCGGCCCCGGAGGCGGCGGCGGGCTCCCCCCGCTGCCGCCGATCACGCGATCACGGTCAGCCGTCGGCGAACAGGACGGTCTCGACGTCGTCGCCGACATCGGTCACGCTACCGTCGTGGCGGTTCGTGTAGCGGCTGTAGGCGTCCCGCTCCTCGACGTCGTAGTCGTCGCGCGAGCCGGAGAACAGAACCACGTCGTCGCCGTCACCGCCGGTCACGGCGTTGTAGGTCGGCGGATCGAAGGGCTGCATTCCCGGGATCAGGAAGACGTCGTCGCCGTTCCCGCCGCGCATCGTGTTGGCGCCGCTCCCGCCGGCGAGCACGTCGTCGCCGTCGCCGCCGAGGAGCTCGTCGTCGCCCTCGCCACCCACGAGCGTGTCGTCGCCGGCGCCACCGGCGATCCGATCGTCGCCGGAATCGCCGTGGATCACGTCGTCGCCCGCCCCGCCGTCGGCCTGATCGTCGCCGGAGCCGAGGCGGATGTCGTCGTCGCCGTCCCCGCCATGGGCGATGTCGTCACCGCGGCCTGTGCGGATCGTGTCGTCGCCGCGGCCGCCGGAGACACGATCGTCGCCGCGCCCGGTGCGCACGACGTCGTCGCCGTCCTCGGCGATGACGGTGTCGTCGCCGTCGCCGGTGGTGACGGTGTCGTCGCCCGACCCGCCGTAGACGGTATCGTGGCCGTCGCCGGTGTCGATCGTGTCGGCGCCCGAGCCTCCGTCGACGCGGTCGTTCCCCGCACCGGTGGTGATTCGATCGTCGCCGGCTCCGCCGAGCACGATGTCGTCGCCGTCACCGCTGTCGATCGTGTCGGCGCCGTCCCCGCCGTCGACGTGGTCGTTGCCGGAGCCGGTGGTGATGCGGTCGCGGCCGCTGCCGCCGTAGACGACGTCGTCGCCAGAGCCGCCGTCGAGCGTGTCGTCGCCCGAGCCGCCGTCGAGCGTATCGTCCCCCGAGCCGCCGATCAGGCGATCGTTGCCCGATCCGCCGATCAGCGTGTCGTGGCCGGAGCCGCCGACGAGCGTGTCGTCGCCCGAGCGCCCGATCAGCAGGTCGTTGCCGGAGCGCCCGAAGAACGTGTCGTCGCCGGAGCCGCCGACGAACTTGTCGTTCCCGGACGTGCCGAAGCCCGGGGAGCCGAGGCAGGAATTGGCGAAGAACACCGCATCGAAGTGGCTGTTCGACAGGCTCCCCCGGTCGAAGGGGCAGCAGGTCCGATCGATCGTCATGGCTCTTCTCCCGTCAAGAAGATATGAGTGCCGCATCAGCGAGTATGCATAACGCGGCATGACGATCAAGTGGAATCATTCATTACGTATCAATGATTCGTCTGCATTATATAAAATCAGCCGATTTATGTCTTTCTGTCCAGTGCCGCAACGTAGAACCCGTCCACGCCGGTGCGAAGGGGTGACATCTGCAGGCCGTGCCGAGTCGAGCGCACCTGTGGCGCGAGGCTCGAGAGCCCTGCGGCCTCGAGCAGCGCGCCGGCGGGCACGGGCACGAAGCCCGCGTGCCGTGCGAGGAATGCGTCGAGGGCGCCGTCGTTCTCCGCCGGCAGGACGGAGCAGGTGACGTAGACGATGCGCCCGCCCGGGGTGACCAGCCGCGCCGCGCGGTCGAGCACCGCGTCCTGCTCGCCCCGGCGCTGGGCGAGCGAGCCGGGCCGCAGGCGCCACTTGGCGTCCGGATTGCGGCGCCAGGTGCCGGTCCCGGTGCAGGGCGCGTCGACGAGCACGACGTCGGCGCGGCCGTCGAGGTCCTCCACCGCGTCCGCCTTGCCGCGGGGGCTGCGGATCTGGACGTTGCGCACGCCCGCCCGTGCGAGCCGATCGTGGATCGGCGCGAGCCGGCGGGTGTCGGCGTCGGTGGCGTAGATCTGCCCGGAATTCTCCATCAGGGCCGCGAGCGCCAGCGTCTTGCCGCCGGCGCCGGCGCACAGGTCGACGACCTGCGCCTTGGCCGCCGGGCGTGCGAGGAGCGCGGCGAGCTGCGAGCCCTCGTCCTGGATCTCGATCCAGCCCTTGAGGAACTCGGGCTCGCTCTGGAGCGCCGGGCCGCGCCCGTCCTCGCCGAGCGCGATGCGCAGGCCGGCGGGGGCGTGGGGCGTCTCGATCGGCGCGAGGAAGGCGAGCGCGTTCTGCGCCTCCTCGCGGGTGACGAGGAGCGTGTTGACGCGGATGTCGAGGGGCGCGCGCTCGGCGAGCGCCCGCGCCTCGGCGACCACCTCCGCCTCGCCGAAGATCGCAGCGAGCTCGTCGTGGATCCAAGCGGGGTAGTCGCCCTGCACGTGGTGCGGCGCGTCCGTCAGGTGGGGCCGCCCCAGGCGGGCGCGCTCGTCTTCCGAGAGCGGTGCCGGCGCGAAGCGCGAGCCGTCGCACAGGGCGGCGATCTGGTCCGCGCTCATCCCGCGCTGGAGGGCGAGCATGCCGAGCACGAGGGCGCGACCGCCCAGCGGCTGATCGCCCTCCCCGCCCTCCTCGCGCGCGCCCATCACCCAGGCGGCGGAGGCCCGCCGGCGCAGGGCGTCCCAGACGAGCGTGGCGATGGCCGCGCGGTCCTTCGATCCGGCGAAGCGGTGGGAGAGGCCCCAGTCCTTCAGGGCGTCGGCGGCGGGGCGGCGGCGGGCGAGGAGGTCGTCGAGGACCTCCATCGCGCCGGAGAGGCGGGCTTGCGGTGTCATCGTCCGCATGTGGCAGGTTCGCCCCCGCGCCGCAAGCGCGTCAGCAGGCGATCCAGCCGATCCGGTTCGGGCCCGAGGCGGTCTCGCGCGTCCGTTCGCCGGTGCGCACGATGGTGAGCTCCGACGAGAGCCGCGCGCCGGTCTCGGCGTCGTGCTCGAAATAGACGAGCGCGCCCATCGAGCGGACGATCCGCGCCTCCACCCAGGGCCGCTCGCCGCGGGCCCGCGGGCCGCTCTGGCGCATCAGGATGCGCGCGTCCTCGAAGCGCACCGTCTCGCGCAGCGAGGCGGGATCGCGGGCGAGGCACCACTCGCCCTCCAGGAAGGCGATCTCCTCGCGCGACACGGGGCAGTGGCGCATGGCCGAATCGCACTCGTCCGCGTGCTGGCGCAGCTGGAAGGCGAGGTAGGTCCCGAAGGCGCCGAGCCCGAGGACGATCGCGGCGGCGACGGCGAGCTTGCGCACCGTATCAGCCCTCCTCGGCCTCGATGACGAGGATGCGCGCACCCTCCGCCACCTGGTCGCCGGGGCCGGCGGCGATCTCGCCGACGGTGCCGGCGATCGGCGCGGTGAGCGGATGCTCCATCTTCATCGCCTCGACGACGGCGAGCCGCTGGCCCTTCTCGACGCGCTCACCGGCGGACACGAAGAGCGCGACGACCTTGCCGTGCATCGGCGCCTTGACGAGCCCGCCGGCGTCGAGATGCTCGAGATCGACGCTCGCCGGGTCGAACAGCGCGACGCGGGTCTGGCGCCCCTCGCGCAGGACGAGGACGTCGCCCTCGGCCTCGACGAGCGTCGCCTCGGGCTCGCCCATGCCGAGCGTGGCGCCGGGGATCTCGACGGCGGGGCCGTCGGCGTCGAAGGTCACGTGCGCGTCGAGCCGCTCGCCGTCGACGAGGAGCGGCAGCGTCGTGCGCCGCTCGCCCATGAGCTGGAAGCCGTCCTCGGCGAGCCAGGGACTGGCTCCCTCGCGCAGCGCAGACCGCGCGGCCTCCCGCGCGGCTGCGAGATCGGCTGAGACCAGCGACAGCGCGCCCGCGGCGACCGCGGCCGGGTCGCGCTCCTGCGGCACGGCGCCCAGCGCCTCGAGGTTGCCGTCGATGAAGCCCGTGTCGAACGCCCCCTCGCGGAAGGCGGCGGCGTCGACGAGGCGGCGCAGGAAGGCGGCGTTGGTGCGCGGGCCGGCGACGACCGTCTCGCCCAGCGCACGAGAAAGCGCGTCGAGCGCCTCGCCGCGGGTCTCGCCGCGGGCGATGATCTTGGCGATCATCGGGTCGTAGAACGGCGTCACCTGGTCGCCCGCCTCGACGCCCGCGTCGACGCGCACGTCCTCGCCCTCGGGGAACGAGAGCGCGAAGAGGCGCCCCGTCGAGGGCAGGAAGCCGCGCTCGGGATCCTCCGCGTAGAGCCGCGCCTCGACGGCGTGACCCATCAGCGGCACGTCCTCCTGGCCGAACGGCAGCGCCTCGCCGGAGGCGACGCGCAACTGCAGCTCGACGAGATCGAGGCCGGTGATCGCCTCCGTCACCGGGTGCTCGACCTGGAGGCGCGTGTTCATCTCCATGAACCAGAACCGGTCCGCCCGCAGGCCCTCGCGCCCGTCGGCGATGAACTCGACCGTGCCGGCGCCGACGTACCCCACCGCCCGCGCGGCCTCGACCGCGGCGCGGCCCATGGCCTCGCGCACGTCGGCGGTCATGCCGGGCGCCGGCGCCTCCTCGATCACCTTCTGGTGGCGGCGCTGGAGCGAGCAGTCGCGCTCGTTCAGATGCACGACGTTGCCGTGGGCGTCCGCGAAGACCTGGATCTCGACGTGGCGCGGCGCGAGCACGTACTTCTCGACGAGGACACGCGGATCGCCGAAGGCTCCTTGAGCCTCGCGTTGGGCCGACGCGAGCGCGGCGTCGAAGTCCGCCACCTTGTCGACGCGGCGCATGCCCTTGCCGCCGCCGCCGGCGACCGCCTTGATCAGCACGGGATAGCCGATCTCGTAGGCCTTCTGGCGCAGGAAGTCGGGCTCCTGGCGCGCGCCGTGGTATCCGGGCACGACGGGCACGCCGGCCTTCTGCACGAGGGCCTTCGCCGCGTCCTTGAGCCCCATCGCCTCGATCGCCTCCGCCGGCGGCCCGACGAAGACGATGCCGGCGTCCGCGCAGGCGCGGGCGAAGGCGGCGCGCTCCGACAGGAAGCCGTAGCCCGGGTGGATGCACTGCGCGCCGGCGCTCCTCGCCACGTCGAGGATGGCGTCGATCCTCAGGTAGCTCTCGGAGGCCGGCGCCGGGCCGATGCGGTGCGCCTCGTCGGCGAGGCGTACGAACAGCGCGTCGCGATCGGCATCCGAATACACCGCGATGGTGCGCAGGCCGAGCCGCCGCGCGGTCCTGATGACGCGCACGGCGATCTCCCCGCGGTTGGCGACGAGCACGGATGACAGCACGGGCGACCTCCTGGCGTGGATGCCCGTCCTTTGGACTGGAGCGGCGGGCGAAGGTCAAGGGGTGCCGGGGCGCGGCGACTTCGCCACCGGTGTGGACAGGAATACGGATGGTCCGTAGTATGGTGACGTGGACGCGCCGATCGACTTCGAATGGGACGATGCGAAGGCCTCGGCCAACGAGGCCAAGCACGGCGTATGCTTCGATGTCGCAGCGGAGGTCTTCCGCGACCCGCGTCGGCGCGTGAGCGGCGACGACCGTCGCGACTATGGCGAGGAGCGCTTCACCACGGTGGGCACTGTCGGCACGACGTGCCTCGCCGTCGTGTTCACCATGCGCGGTGACACCGTCCGCATCATCTCGGCGCGACGCGCCAACCGGCGTGAGCGGCGGCTCTACCAGGGAGGGACGTGACGTGGAGGAGGTGACATGGCGATCGTGAGACGTCGGCTCGCAGAGGGTCCGCCGAGGCGCTTCACGCCCGAGCAGCAGGCGCGTCTGGACGCGATGACGGAGGAGGAAATCGAGGCGAACGCGCTCGGCGATCCCGACAACCCGCCCATGACCGACG
The DNA here is from genome assembly GCF_052380005.1 of Salinarimonas sp. NSM. NCBI lineage: Bacteria > Pseudomonadati > Pseudomonadota > Alphaproteobacteria > Hyphomicrobiales > Salinarimonadaceae > Salinarimonas > Salinarimonas sp. NSM. Next base: position 17,080 of record NZ_JBQTCJ010000039.1, on the reverse strand, counting down.
CCATGCTGGAGCGGGCGGAGACCGGATACGCCGTCCGCAAGACCCGCGAACGTCTCGGCCTCACCCAGGCGGCGTTCGCCGCCCGCTACGGGATCTCGCTCGGGCGGCTGCGCGACGTCGAGCAGGGGCGCCACGATCCCGACCCGGTGCTCGTCTCCTACCTGAAGCTCATCGCCCGCGACCCGGAATGGGTCGCCGAGACAATCGCCGGGCGCGCCGCCGACCACGCGGCGTGACACCCCAACACCCCGGGTCGCGAAGCGGGCCCGGGGCCCAGATCCGCAGGGGTATGTTCAGCGTGCGCGAAGCGCGCGCGTCCACGGACGCTGCCGGAGGCGTTGCGCGCCGCGGCGTATGCACGCCGCTCCACCAAGCACCTGTGGTTCTGGGTCCCTGACTGCCTTCGGCATCGGGGATGACAGCCGTCCGGGGCGCCCCCCCCGCCGTCAGTCGAACAGCTCGGCCAGCGCCGTCATCGTCGGCTCGTCGGTGAGGTCGAGCTTCAGGGGGGTCACGGAGATGCGGCGGTTGGCGAGCGCCCAGAGGTCGGAGCCGTGGCCGGGCGTGAAGGGGGCGCGGGCGAAGGCGATCCAGAAATAGGGATTGCCGCGCCCGTCGCGCCGCTCGTCGATGCTCAAGAGCTCCTGGTTGCGCAGGCCCTGGTGGGTGACGGCGACACCCTCGACCTTCTCCGGCGCGCAGTCGGGGAAGTTGATGTTGACGAGCGTGTGGCGCGGCAGCTCGAGGCCGAGCACCTTGCGCACCACCTCGGCCCCGTGCGCCTCGGCGCAGCCCCACTGGATCGCCCCGCGCCCGCCGGCGCCGTAGGCCTGGGAGAGCGCGATCGAGCGCACGCCGAGCATCGTCCCCTCGATCGCGGCGGCGATCGTGCCCGAGTAGGAGACGTCCTCGGCGACGTTCTGGCCGCGGTTGACGCCCGACAGGATCAGGTCCGGCTTGCGCTCGGCCATGATGTGGCGCAGCGCCAGGATCACGCAATCCGTCGGCGTGCCCTTCACGGCGAAGTGGCCCTCCGCCGTCTCCCGCAGACGCAGCGGGTCGTTGAGCGAGAGCGAGTGCGAGACGCCGGACTGGTCCGTCTCGGGCGCCACCACCGTGACGTCGTCGGAGAGCTGCCGGGCGATCTTCTCCAGGCTCTTGAGGCCCGGGGCGTGAATGCCGTCGTCGTTCGTGCAGAGGATGCGCATGGGGGAGGATCTCAGGCTTTCTCGATGCGGGTGATGCCACCCATGTAGGGCGCGAGCGCGTCCGGCACCGTGACCGAGCCGTCCTCGTTCTGGTACGTCTCCATCACCGCGATCAGCGCGCGGCCGACCGCGATGCCCGAGCCGTTCAACGTGTGGACGAAATGCGGCTTGCCGTCGCGCCGGAAGCGCGCCTGCATGCGCCGGGCCTGGAAGTCCCCGCAATTCGAGCAGGACGAGATCTCGCGATAGGTGTCCTGCCCCGGCAGCCAGACCTCGATGTCGTACGTCTTGCGCGCGGAGAAGCCCATGTCGCCCGAGCACAGCGTGACGACCCGGTAGGGCAGCTCGAGCGCCTTCAGCACGGCCTCGGCGCAGCCGAGCATGCGCTCGTGCTCGTCGTTCGACCGCTCGGGCGTGGTGATCGAGACGAGCTCGCACTTCCAGAACTGGTGCTGGCGCAGCATGCCGCGCGTATCGCGCCCCGCTGCGCCCGCCTCGGCGCGGAAGGAGGGGGTGAGCGCGGTGAAGCGCAGCGGCAGGCCGTCCTCGGGGAGGATCTGCTCGCGCACGAGGTTGGTGAGGGGGACCTCGGCGGTGGGGATGAGGCCCAGCCGGCTCTCGCGCGGCGCGTCGAGCGCATCGCCCTTGATCGCCCAGAACTGGTCGTCCTCGAACTTCGGCAGCTGCGCCGTGCCGAAGAACGCCTCGTCGCGCACCATCAGCGGCGGCGCCACCTCCGTGTAGCCGTGCTCGCGGGTGTGCAGGTCGATCATGAACTGCCCGAGGGCGCGCTCCAGCCGGGCGAGTTGCCCCTTCAGCACCACGAAGCGCGAGCCCGACAGCTTCGCCGCGGTCTCGAAGTCCATCAGCCCCATGGCCTCGCCGAGCTCGTAGTGCTCGCGGGCGGCGTTGGAGCGGCGCGGGGTGCCCCAGGTGGAGCGCTCGACGTTCGCGCTCTCGTCGGGCCCCTCCGGCACGTCCGAGGCGGGGAGGTTGGGGAGCGAGGCGAGCTCGCGCTCGAGCGCCGCGACGGCGTCCTTCTCGGCGGCCTCGAGGTCGCCCAGCCGCTCCTTGAGCCCCGCGACCTCGGCCATCAGCGCCTGCGCGCGCGCCTCGTCGCCCGCCTTCTTGGCGCCGCCGATCTCCTTGGAGAGGCCGTTGCGGCGCTCCTGCGCGGCCTGCGCCTCGGCGATGACGCCCTTGCGGCGGTCGTCGAGGGCGAGCAGCGCCGCGGAGTGCGGCGGGAGCCCGCGCTTGCGCAGGCCCTCGTCGAAGGCCGCCGGGTTCTCGCGGATGGCGCGGATGTCGTGCATGTCTCTCGAGCCGGTGCCGGGTCTGGTGCGCGGCGCCGGATCGAGGTCGCCTCACTCGTTCGCCGCGTCGCGTGCGGCCTCGGCATCCGCACGCTTCTTCTCGACCATGCGGACCGCGAAGATGGAAGCCTCGTAGAGAAGCAGGGTCGGGATCGCAAGGGCGAACTGGCTGATGATGTCGGGGGGCGTGAACAGCGCCGCGACGATGAACACGAGCACGATCGCGTACTTGCGCTTGTCCTTGAGGTAGGCCGAATCGATGATCCCCGCCCGCGCGAGCAGCGTCAGCACCACCGGCAGCTGGAAGCAGATGCCGAAGGCGAAGATCAGCGTCATGATCAGCGAGAGGTACTCGCTCACCTTGGGCAGGAACTCGATCGTCGGCGCGCCCTCCACCGCCAGCTGCTGCATGCCGACGGAGAAGATCATCAACAGCGGCATCGCGACGAAATAGACCACCATCGCGCCGAGCGCGAACAGGACCGGAGTCGCCACGAGGTAGGGCAGGAAGGCCTGGCGCTCGGTCTTGTAGAGGCCCGGCGCCACGAACTTGTAGATCTGCGTCGCGATGATCGGGAAGGCGAGGAAGGCGGCGCCGAAGAACGCGACCTGGAGCTGCGTGAACAGGTACTCGAGCCCGTGCGTGTAGACGAGGCGCGCCATCTCCGGCGAGCCGACCGCGTTGACGTAGGGCTGGACGAGGATGTTGTAGATGTACTTCGCGAAGCCGAAGGAGGCCGCGAACAGCACCACGAAGGCGATCATCGAGCGGATCAGCCGCTGGCGCAGCTCGATCAGGTGCTCGATGAGGGGGGCGCGCGACGCCTCGATGTCGTCGGGATCGACCGAGATCGTCACGGCTTGACCTCTTCCTTCTCGGCCGGCGCGGCGCTCGCGACGGGAATCGGCTGCGGCGGGGGAGCGGGAGCCGGTGCGGGCGTGCCCGCCGCCTTCGCGCCGGGATCGTCGGTCGCGACCACGGCGTCCGACGCCTTGACGAAGGAGACCTTGCCTTCTGGCGACTGGACGACCGCGGCCTTGCCGTCTGCGCCGTCAGCGGGGTCCTTGCTCGGGTCCGTGCCAGGGTCCTTGGCGAGGCTCGGCCCCGCCGCGCCCGGCTTGCTCGCCGCCGCCTTGGCCGGGCTGCCGCCCTCCACCGCCCGCTTGAGCTCGTCGCGCGCCGCCTTGGCGGGGTTGAGCCCCGCCTGCGCGGCGCGGCCCATGCCCTCGACCTCCTTGCGGACCTGGTCGAGCTCCGCCTCGCGGATCGCCTGGTTGAACTGGCCCTGGAACTCGGACGCCATGCGGCGCACCTTGCCGACCACCTGGCCGACGGCGCGCAGGGTGCGGGGGAGGTCCTTGGGGCCGATCACGATCAGCGCCACCGCGCCGACCAGCAGCATCTCCCCCCAGCTCAGATCGAACATGGCTTCCTGCCCCGGGATCCCGCGCGGCCGACGGTCGCGTCACGCAACGTCATGCAGTTCGGTGCGCGCCGCAGCGGATGCATCACGACACGTCCGCCGATGCCGCGTCAGCCGGCCTTGTTGGCGTTCGCGTTCTGGGCGCTCGGCGCCGCCTGGCCCGGCTGGTGCTCGATCGAGCGCGGCGGCTCGTTCGCCTCCGCGCGGGCGGTCTCGCTCTCGTCCTCGGACATGCCCTTCTTGAAGGCCTTGATGCCCTGGGCGACGTCGCCCATCATCGCCGAGATCTTGCCGCGCCCGAACAGGAGCACGACGAGCAGGCCGACGACGATGATTTGCCACAAGCTCGGGGTCATGAGCGTTCCCTCCAGCGCCGGCCCGCGGCGCCACCTATTCCAACCGCGCCCAACCTAGTGGCGGGCCGTGGCGAAAACAAGAACTTCGGCCGGGTCGACATCGATTCCCACGTCCTCCCCCTCCCCCGGTTCCCAGCTCTCGCGGCAGCGCGCCTGCAAGGGCGCGTCGAGCCCCTGGACGGCCACGTGGACGAGGTCGACCTCGCCGAGGAAGCGGCGCGCGACGATCCGTCCCGGCAGGCAGAAGCCCGGCGCGCGCAGCCGGATCGCCTGCGGGCGCACGCACACGATCGCCCCCTCCCCCTCCGTCAGGCCGGGCGCCGGGAAGGCGCCGAGCGGCGTCTCCACGCGCCCGCGCCGCACCGTCCCCTCGACCTCGTTGAAGTCGCAGAAGAAGCGCGCCGCGAACAGGTCCGCCGGGCGGCGGTAGATCGCCTCCGCCGTTCCCTCCTGCACGATGCGCCCGGCGCGCATCAGCACGATGCGGTCGGCGATGCGCATCGCCTCCTCCGGGTCGTGGGTGACGACGATGGTGGTGGCCCCGGTCTCGCGCAGGATCGCCACCGTCTCCTCGCGGATGCGGTCGCGCAGGCGCCGGTCCAGGTTGGAGAAGGGCTCGTCCATCAGGAGCACGCCCGGGCGCGGCGCGATGGCGCGGGCGAGCGCGACGCGCTGCTGCTCGCCGCCCGAGAGCACGTGCGGATGCTCGCCCGAGAGCCGCTCGAGCCCCACCCGCGAGAGCGCCCGCGAGGCGGCCGCCAGCGCGTCGACCTTTGGCAGGGCCTTGAGGCCGAAGAGCACGTTGTCGAGGATCGTCATGTGCGGGAAGAGCGCGTAGTCCTGGAACATCAGGCCCACGCCCCGCGCCTCCGGCGGAACCCAGGTCGCCTCGCCGCTGACCTCCCGCCCGTCGAGCAGCACGCGCCCCTGCGTCGGGCGCTCGATGCCCGCCGCGACGCGCAGCAGCGTCGTCTTGCCGCAGCCGGAATGGCCGAGCAGGCAGACGAGCTCTCCCGGCTCGACGCTGAGGCTCACCCCGTCCAGGGCACGGGTGACGCCGTAGTCGACGTGCACGTCCTCGAAGGCCACCTGCGCCGGGATCGCCGCCCCCGCGGTCCCACGCTGCCCGAAGCGCCCGAAGGTCAGGCGATCGGCGATGGCGGCGGTGCGGGAGGGCTTCATGCGGTGCGCGGCTCGAGGGTGAGTGGTGGGAGCTATGTGCGTCATCGCCGGGCGTTTGTCGACCGGGCGGATGAGCCGACGAGATCGGTGGAAAAGCAATCCATGAATGCAATCCGCCGCCGCTCTCCCCTCCCCACGAGGGGGAGGGGAGAGCGTCGGCGCACGGCATTCGTCTCGAGCGAGATTTCCAACGGGTGCCGATCTCCGTCTCCTATCCACGATGGAGGGATCACGACGCCGGTGGCTTTCGCCCTGTGACGCGGATATCACTCCGGCGGCGGCGCGGGCACGGCTCGTCGCCCGAAGCATTCGGAGCAAGGACATGATCCAGGCGCTCGGCGGGGGCGGGGTCGCCCGCACGGAGATCACCCTCGTCGGCGTGCCGATGGAGGCCGGTGCCGGTGTGCGCGGCTGCTCCATGGGGCCGGCCGCCTACCGGGCCGCGGGGCTCGTCGAGGCGCTGCGCGATCTCGGCCACGGCGTGCGCGACGACGGCGACATTCCCGTCCCCCGCCCGGTCGGAGGGGAGACGACGCTCAAGCCGCTCGTCGAGACCTGCCGCAACGCGCGCGAGGTCGCGGGCTGGACGCGCGCGGTCCACGACCGTGGCTACGCGCTGATGAAGCGCGGCGGCATTCCCGTCTTCCTCGGCGGCGATCACGCGCTGTCGATGGGCTCGGTGGCGGCGGCGGCGCGCATCGCGCAGGAGGAGGGGCGCGACCTCGTCGTGCTGTGGCTCGACGCGCACGCGGACTTCAACACGCCCGAGACCTCGCCGTCGGGCAACATGCACGGCATGTCGCTCGCCTACCTCACCGGCGAGCCGTCGCTCGCGCCGCTCATGGACGACATCACGCCGATCGATCCGACGCGGGTGCACATCTTCGGCCTGCGCTCGATCGACGCCAAGGAGCGGCGGATCGTCGATGCGACGGGCGTCACCGTGTCGGACATGCGCGTCATCGACGAGTTCGGCGCCGCCGCGCTGATGCGCGACTTCCTGGCGAGCCTCGATGCGGCGCGCACCCACCTGCACGTCTCGCTCGACGTCGACTTCCTCGACCCCGACCTCGCGCCCGGCGTCGGCACCACCGTGCCGGGGGGCGCGACCTATCGCGAGGCGCATCTCGTGATGGAGCTGATCAACGAGAGCGGCCTCGTGCGCTCGGTCGACCTGGTCGAGCTCAACCCCTACCTGGACGATCGCGGCAAGAGCGCCCGGATGATGACCGAGCTCCTGGCGAGCCTGTTCGGGCGCACGATCCTCGACCGCAAGCCGGCGCGTCCGCCCGCCTGATCAGGCGCGCGCCGCCGGCGCGTCCCGTGCGGCGCGCAGGTGCACGACCGCCATCACGAGGATGATCATCGCGAGCACCTGGTGCGCGAGGCCGGCCCAGAGGGGCACCACCAGCAGCAGCGTCACCACGCCGAGCGCCGCCTGGGCCGTCGTCAGCCCCGCGAGCGCCACCGCGCGCTTCGCCGCCGCCCCGCCGGGGCCTACCCGCCACGCGGCGAGCGCGTGCCAGAGCGCGACGGCGAGGAGCGCGTAGGCGACGAGGCGGTGGTTGAGCTGCACGAGCGCGACGTTGTCGACGAAGTTCTCGATGAAGGGCTCGACGGCGAACAGGGTCGTGAGCGGCGGCGCGAAGCCGCCGTCCATCAGCGGCCAGGTGTTGAAGGTGAAGCCGGCCCGCGAGCCGGCGACGAGGCCGCCGAGCGCGATCTGGAAGACCAGCAGCGCGAGCACGATCTTCGCGCCCCGCACCACCGCGGGCGAGACCGGCGCGCGCTCGCGGACCGACAGCCCGGTCGCGACCCAGGCCAGCAGCCCGAGGATGAGGGTCGCGATGGTGAGATGCGCGGTGAGCTTGATGGGCGCGACCGCGGTCATGCCCGGCTCGAGCCCCGACGCGACCATGATCCAGCCCACCGTCGCCTGGAGGCCGCCGAGCGCGCCGATGACGAGCAGCCCGCCGGCGAGGCGCGTCGAAACCGCCCCTTTCAGCCAGAAGAAGACGAGCGGCAGGAAGAACACTACCCCGAGCAGCCGGCCGAGCTGGCGATGACCCCACTCCCACCAGTAGATGACCTGGAACTCGGCCAGGCTCATGCCGGCGTTGAGCAGGCGGTACTGGTCGATCTGCCGGTACTTCTCGAACTCGGTGAGCCAGGCGGACTCCGAGAGCGGCGGGATCGCGCCGGTGACGGGCTTCCACTCGGTGATCGAGAGCCCCGAGCCCGTGAGCCGCGTCGCGCCGCCGACGGCGACCATCGCGATCACCAGGAGGACGAGCGTCCACACCCAGGCGCGCACCGCGGCGGCGAGGCGAGGTCTCGCCGCGGCGCCGGAGGGCTCCGTTGTGGACCTCGTCGACTCTACCGCCAGCGTGCTCATCGCAATCCGTCGCTCGTTCCAGAAGGCGCGGCCCGCGTCAGTCCGCGCGCTTGATCCATCGGCTCGCGGCGGACATAGAGGCACGATCGCCCGCCCGCCAGCCCCCGCATCGCCGCACCCGCGGACGCGGCGGGCACATCGGAAGACACCGCATGACCCAACGTACGCGAAAGCTCGTCGGCACGATCGTGATCATCGTCTTCGTGATGATCTACGGCCCGATCGCCATGACGCTCGCCGACAGCCGCATCGCGGAGCTGCCGGGGATCGCGCAGGCGGTGGTCTACATGCTGCTCGGCCTCGTCTGGGTCGTGCCGGTCCTGCCGCTGATAAAGTGGATGCAGAAGCCGGATCCCGACCAGGCCTGAGCGGCGCCCCGCACGGTTGCGCGCCTGGCCGGTTCGCACCTCCCGACGAGGGTCGAGGTTGACCTTCGGGCGGCGAAGGGCGAACTCTCCGGCGCGCGGAGACGTTTCGACACCCGATGTTCCGGATCGCCCACCTCACGGACCCCCATGTCGGTCCCCTGCCCCGCCCCCGGCTCCGGGAGCTGCTGAACAAGCGGCTCACCGGCTTCTTCAACTGGCACAGCGGGCGCACGAAGGCGCACGACATGGAGCTCCTGGCCGCGCTCGTCACGGACATGCACGACCAGGAGCCGCATCACATCGCCTGCACGGGCGACGTCGCCAACATCGGGCTGCCCGAGGAATGGTCGACCGCGCGCGTCTTCCTCGAGGGGCTGGGGCCGCCGGACCGGGTGAGCTTCGTGCCCGGCAACCACGACGCCTACATCGAGGGCGCGCTGCAGGGCCTGCTCGCGGTCTGCGGGCCGTGGACGGAGGACGACGGCGGGGCGCTCGGCAAGTTCCCCTACGTGCGTCGGCGCGGGCACGTGGCCCTCGTCGGCCTGTCCTCGGCGATCCCCACCGCGCCCTTCGTCGCCAGCGGACGCATGGGCCGGCGCCAGATGGAGGCGGCCGAGCGCATCCTCGCGCAGCTCGGCGAGGAGGGACTCGTGCGCGTGGTGATGATCCACCACCCGCCCCACGTCGCCGGCGCCTCGGCGGGCCGCAACCTCACCGACGCCAAGCGCTTCGAGGCGATGATCGCCCGCACCGGCGCCGAGCTCGTGCTGCACGGCCACAACCACATCGGCTCGGTCGCGACGATTCCCGGGCCGCACGGTCCGGTCCCGGTCGTCGGGGCGCCGTCGGCGTCCTCGCGCGGCGGCACGATCACGCACCGCGCCGCCTACTACCTGTTCGACATCGACGAGGAGGCGGGCGAGACCCCCCGCATCCGCGCGCAGCTGCGCGGCCTCAAGCCCGACGGGACGATCGGCTTCCTCGAGGAGGTCTCGCTCACCGAGAAGTCCGGCGGGATCAAGGTGACCTTCCGCCCCGAGCGCCGCGCACGCTGACGTTCCTCCCCCATCGGGGGAGGTGGCGCCGGCGAAGCCGGTGACGGAGGGGGGCGCCGGAGGCGCTTCGGCGACAGGCGAAACGACCACCGTCGCGCTGCGGGACCCCGCCCCTGATCCGCTTCGCGGATCGTCCCCGCCCCGAGGGGGCGGGAGGCGCGTCAGGCGGCGGCGCGGGCGTCGTCGCCGCGGGCGTAGGCGCGGCCGAAGCGGTTCTCGAGGAACGCAGCGAGGCCGATGTCCTCCTGGCGCACGAAGCCCGCCTGCGGGAGCGCGCCGCCGGCGAGGAGATCGAGCACGGCGCAGACCGCCGAGGCGGTGGTGATCTGGATCGCGGAACGCACCCGCCCGCCGATCCGCTCGGCGTAGATCTTGCGGGCGAACGTCTCCTGCGTGAGCTGGCCGTCCTTCTGCCCCGACACCGTGACGAAGACGATGACGACGTCCTGCATCGTCGTGGGCACCGCCTGCTCCAGGATGTCCTTGAGCATCTCGCGCCGCTCGCGCAGCCGCAGGTCGTCGAGGAGCGCCTTCATCACCGCGCAGTGCCCGGGGTAGCGGATCGACCGGTAGTTGAGCGTGCGCACGCGCCCCGCCAGCGTCTCGCAGAGCGTGCCGAGGCCCCCCGAGGTGTTGAACGCCTCGTAACGCACGCCGTCGAGCGAGAACTCCTCGCGCTCGCCCAGCGCGGCCGCCTGCACGAGCCGCCCCTCGCGGATCGCCTCGCAGGGCTCGATGTACTCGTTGATCACCCCGTCGGTCGACCAGGTGAGATTGTAGTTGAGCGCGTTCGTTGGGAATTGCGGCAGGGCGCCGACCCGCAGCTTCACCTCGTCGAGCGTCTCGAAACGCGCCGCGAGATCGTGCGCGACGATCGAGACGAAGCCGGGCGCGAGCCCGCATTGGGGGATGAAGGCGCTCGACGCCCCGTCCGCCAGCGCCTTCACGCGTCGGGTCGTCGCGACGTCCTCGGTGAGGTCGAGATAATGCGTGCCGCTCGCCGCCGCCGCCTCGGCGATCGCCGCGGTGAGCTGGAAGGGGGCGGCCGAGATCACGGCGAAGGCGCCCGAGAGGCGCGCGCGCAGGGCGGCGGCGTCGGTGATGTCGAGCGTAGCCGCGGTCACCGGCGTGCCCTCGGTCGCGCGGGCGAGCGCGGCCTCGTCGCGATCGGCGAGCGTGACGGCGTAGTCGCCCGTGTCCGCCAGCATGCGGGCGACGATGCGGCCGATCTTGCCGGCGCCGACGACGACGATGTCCTTCATGGTGTACTCCCGAGACGGTCCGTGCGTGGTTGTCCGTGCGTGGTTGTCCGTTCCTGGCGGATGCCGGCAGGCTAGCCTTCCGCCGTGGCGGAAACGACGCTACGTTCCGCGCGTTTCGACGCTCAAGACGGGCGAATCGCCGATGCCGATGGACGATACGACGACGGACAGGACGACCGACAAGGATCGCGCGCTCATCGCGCTGCTGCGCGAGAACGCCCGCGCCCCGGTGGCCGAGATCGCCCGGCGGCTCGGCGTCTCGCGCACGACCGCGCAGAGCCGGATCGAGCGGCTCGAGCGCGCCGGCATCGTCGTGGGCTACGGGGCGCGGCTCTCGGCGGACTACGAGGCGGGGCTCGTGCGCGCGCACGTCATGATCGTGGCCGCGCCGAAGCTGACCCCGGCGGTGACGAAGGCGCTCGCGGCGATGCCGGAGGTGCGCCGACTGCTCTCCGTCTCGGGCGCCTTCGACATGATCGCCGAGGTCGCCGCCGAGAGCGTCGCGGTCCTCGACGCGGTGATCGACCGCATCGGTACGCTCGACGGCGTCGAGCGGACACAGACGTCGGTGGTCTTGTCCACGCGATTCGAGCGCTGAGGAGGCTGGCGCGCGTGCCGCGGCTGCGCTTTGCTGCGCGCTCGTCTCCGCTTTCCGCTCAGGGTCCGCACATGTCCCCTCGTCTCTCCCCCGCCGTCGCAGCCATCCAGTCCCCGCCGATCCCCGAGGCGCAGGGCTGGGCGCGCGCCTGGGACGGGACGCGCGGGCCGCTGATCGACCTCTCGCAGGCGGCGCCGGGCGGGGCGCCGCATCCCGACCTGCTGGAGCGGCTCGCCGCCGCCGCCGGCTCGGCGGACGCCGCGCGCTACGGGCCGATCCTCGGCGACGAGGCGCTGCGCGCCGCCCTCGCGGCGGACGTGTCGGGGCTCTACGGCGGGCGCGTCACGGCCGAGGACGTGGCGATCACCGCCGGCTGCAACGCGGCCTTCGTCACCACGATGCTCGCGATCGCCGCGCCCGGCGACGCGGTGCTGCTGCCGACGCCGTGGTACTTCAACCACGAGATGACGCTCTCGATGCTCGGCATCGCGGCGCGCCCCCTGCCCTGCCGGGCCGAGGACGGCTTCGTGCCGCGCGCCGAGGACGTGGACGGCCTCGTCGACGCACGGGTGCGCGCGATCGTGCTCGTCACGCCCAACAACCCGACGGGCGCGATCTACCCGCCCGAGACGATCGCAGCCTTCGCCGCGCTCGCCCGCGCGCGCGGGATCTGGCTCGTCGTCGACGAGACCTACCGCGACTTCCTGCCCGCCGGCGCCGGCGCGCCGCACGCGCTCTTCCGCGACGACGGCTGGCGCGAGGGCGTCGTGCACCTCTACTCGTTCTCGAAGAGCTACGCCGTCCCGGGCCATCGCCTGGGCGCGCTCGTGGCCGGGCCGGCGCTCGTCGAGGCGGCGGGGAAGATCCTCGACAACGTGCAGATCTGCCCCGCCCGCGCCGGCCAGGCCGCCGTCGCCTGGGCGATCGCGGCGCTGCGGCCCTGGCGCGAGGAGGCGCGCGCCACGCTCGAGGGACGCGCCGCCGCCTTCGCCGCCGCGCTGGCGCCGCTGCCCGGCTGGGAGATCGCCTCGATCGGCCCCTACTTCGCCTACGTCCGCCACGACCGGCCCGGCACGCCGGCCGCCGAGGTCGCGCGAGCGCTCGCCCGCGAGCGCGGGGTGCTGATGCTGCCGGGCAGCTATTTCGGGCCGGGGCAGGAGGATTACCTGCGCGTGGCGTTCGCGAACGTGGACGGGGCGCGGCTGGCGATGGTGGGGGAGCGGCTGGGGGCGGGGTGAGCGGGCATCAGCGCTCGAGCAATGCGCGGATGTCCTTGAGCAGAATGAAGAGGTGAAACGGATCGCTCGGGCTCGGCTCGAAATCGTATCGCGCGTACCAGGCACGCGCTGCGTCGTCCTTCGCGTGGACGAGGAGGGCCCGAATGCCAGCGTGTTCGGCGACGGTGAGCGTACGCAGCAGGGCATCCTGCAGGAGCTCGCTCCCGACGCCACCACGCTGCTCCGTCGCATCCACTGCGAGCCGCGCGAGCAGCGCGACGGGAACCGGATGCCTCGCGAGGCCTTTCGCGACCCTCGGCGGGACGAGGTCGGGATCGACGGAGCCGACGGTGAGGCTATAGTAGCCGATCACCCGACGCGCGCCACGGCACAGGACGAACGTCCGCGTACTGCCCGCCTTCTGGTTCGTCAGCGCGAAGCGCTTCAGGAAACGATCGAGCGCTTCCCTCCCGCAAACGAAGGTGTCGACGTCGTGCTGGGCTCCGAGCGGCTCGATGCCGCTCAGGCGCTCTCGTGCGACACTCACTCGATGATGCTCTTCTTGGCGAGAAGAGCTTCGAGCCGCGGCTTGTGGACGACGGGCCTGTCGAGGATTTCGTTGAACGCCTTCCAGCGCTCCTCGTCGAGGCGGAAGGTCCGGCGGTCCATGAGCGCTTCCTCGGCCGCCGTGATCCCCGCATCCACCAGGAAGTCCGTCACGTTCTTGTGCGTGGCGCTCGCAGCCTGCTGGAGGAGCGCCTTGACCTCGGTCGTCGTGCGAATCTCGATACGCTCGGCCTTCGCTTCCCGGGTCGCCATGGTCCGCTCCTCCCCATCGATAGCGATCGAATAGCATACGGACATCATCCGTACAACCCTGTCCGCCGCCCAGTCCTCTGTTCCAGACGCCCCTCTCGCTTTCCCCGCCCGATCCGATAATCTAGCCGGGTCCGAAGGTTAGCGGGGTCCCCCACCATGGTCGCCGGCTGGGTCGTCGTCGTCGCGGCCCTCCTCTATCTCTCGCTCCTCTTCGCCGTCGCCCATTGGGGCGATCGGTCGGGGGGCTCGCTCGTCGCCGGGCGGGCGCGGCCGTGGGTCTATGCGCTGGCGCTGGCGGTCTACTGCACCTCGTGGACGTTCTACGGGTCGGTCGGCCTCGCGACGGGGTCGGGCCTCGACTTCCTGATGATCTACGTCGGGCCGATCCTGGTCTTCGTCTTCGGGCACCGGGTGCTCGCGCGGATCGTGCGCATCGCCAAGGACCAGAACATCACCTCGGTGGCGGACTTCGTCGCCGCGCGCTACGGCAAGTCGGAGCGCGTGGCGGCGCTCGTGTGCCTCATCGCGGTGGTGGGCTCGCTGCCCTACATCGCGCTCCAGCTCAAGGCCGTCTCGTCCTCGCTCGACGTCTTCCTCGCCGCCGACGAGACCATGGCCTACGCCCGCACGACCTTCCCGATGTTCGGCGATCTCGCCTTCGTCGTCGCGGCCGTGCTCGCCTTCTTCGCGGTCGGCTTCGGCACGCGCCATGCGGACGCGACCGAGCACCAGGACGGTCTCGTGCTGGCCATCTCGCTCGAGAGCGTGGTCAAGCTCGTCGCCTTCCTGATGGTGGGCTTCTGGACGATCGCCGTCGTCTTCGGCGGCATACCGGGCCTCGTCGAGCGCCTCGCGAGCCCGCGGCCCGGCCAGGTCTCGATGAGCGACTTCCTGGGGCAGACCTCGAGCCCCGGCTATCTCGCGACGCTCGCGCTGCTCTCGGCCATCGCCATCGTCATGCTGCCGCGCCAGTTCCACATGGGCGTCGTCGAGAACCGCGAGCCCGACGACCTGCGCCGCGCCGCCTGGCTGTTCCCCCTCTATCTCGTGCTCATCAACGTCTTCGTCGTGCCCATCGCCATCGCCGGCGCGGACGCGCTCGCGCCCGGCACGGTCGATGCCGACATGACGGTGCTCGGCCTGCCGCTGGCGCAGGGCGCGGGGGCGATCGCGCTCGTCGCGTTCATCGGTGGGCTCTCGGCGGCGACCGCGATGGTGATCGTCGAATCGGTCGCGCTCGCGATCATGATCTCGAACCACCTCGTCATCCCGCTCGTGCTGCGCCGGCGCGGCGCCTTCGCCAGCGCCGCACAGCCGGGCGAGCGGGGGAGCGTGCCCGACGACCTCGGCGGCTTCGTGCTCGTCGTGCGGCGCATCGCGATCGTCGCGATGATCATGCTGGCCTACCTCTACTACCGCGCGGCGGGAGACGCGGCGCTCGCCGCGATCGGGCTCCTGGCCTTCGCGGCGCTGGCGCAGATCGCGCCGGCCTTCATCGGCGGGCTCGTCTGGGGTCGCGGCACGGCGGCGGGCGCGGCGGCGGGGCTGTCGATCGGCTTCCTCGTCTGGGCCTACACCCTCATGCTGCCGTCGATCGCCTGGCATTCGCCGATCGTGGACGATCTCCTCGCGGCCGGCCCGTTCGGCGTCGAGGCGCTGCGGCCGACGAGCCTGTTCGGCACGAGCCTGCCGGAGCTGACCCACGGCGTGATCTGGAGCCTCGGGCTCAACCTCGCGGCCTACGTCCTCGTCTCGCTGGCGCGCCCGATGACCGCCCTCGAGCGGCTCCAGGCCGCCGCCTACATGCCGGCGACGGACGCGCCGGCGACGCCCTCCTTCCGCTTCTTCCGCGCCGTGGTGACGGTGGACGAGCTGCGTGCGAGCGTGGCGCGCTATCTCGGCGAGGAGCGCGCCAACCGCTCCTTCGAGGGCTTCGCCTCCGCGCGCGGCGCACGGCTCGAGGCGGGCGCGGAGGCCGACATCCACCTCCTGCGCTACGCCGAGCACCTGCTCGCCTCGGCCATCGGCGCCGCGTCGGCGCGCCTCGCGCTGTCGCTCGTGCTCAAGCGCCGCAACGTCTCGACGGCGGACGCGCTCAAGCTCCTCGACGACGCCTCCGCCGCGATCCAGGCGAACCGCGACCTCCTCCAGCACGCGCTCGACCACGCCCGCCAGGGCATCACCGTGCTCGACTCCGACCTGCACATCCTGTGCTGGAACCGCGCCTTCGTCGATCTCTACGACCTGCCGGCGGACTTCGTGCGCGTGGGACTCTCGCTCGACGAGATCGTGCGCTTCAACGCGAGCCGCGGGTCGTACGGGCCGGGCGTGATCGAGCAGCAGATCGCCCAGCGCATCAACTCCTTCGTCCACGAGACGGCGCCGGTGCGGCTGCGGCTCTACCCACGCGAGCGCGTCATCGAGATCCGCACGACGCCGCTGCCGGACGGCGGCTTCGTCACCACCTACACCGACGTCACCGAGGCGGTCGCGGCCGAGGAGGCGCGCGCCCGCAACGCCGAGGAGCTCGAGCGCCGCGTCGCGGAGCGCACGGAGGAGCTCACCCGCCTCAACGAGGCGCTCACCCGCGCCAAGGCGGAGGCCGAGGAGGCGAACGCCTCCAAGACGCGCTTCCTCGCCGCCGCCTCGCACGACATCCTCCAGCCGCTCAACGCCGCGCGTCTCTACGCCACCGCGCTCGTCGAGCGCGATCGCTCGGGCGGCGACGCGACGCTCGCTGAGAACGTCGACGCCTCCCTCGACGCGGTCGAGGAGATCCTGACCGCGCTTCTCGACATCTCCCGCCTCGACACCGGCGCGATGAAGCCGCAATGGTCGAGCTTCCGCCTCGACGAGATGCTGCGCCAGCTCCAGCGCGAGTTCGAGCCGGTGGCCGCCGAGAAGGGCCTGCGGCTGCGCTTCGTCGCGCCCTCCCTCACCGTTCGCTCCGACCGGCGGCTGCTGCGCCGGCTCCTGCAGAACCTGATCTCGAACGCCATCAAGTACACGCCCTCGGGCACCGTCCTCGTCGGCGCGCGCCGGCGCGGCGGGAAGCTGCGGCTCGACGTGCTCGACACCGGGCTCGGCATCCCCCAGTCGAAGCAGCGCATCGTCTTCCGCGAGTTCCAGCGCCTCGACCAGGGCGCCAAGGTGGCGCGCGGGCTCGGGCTCGGTCTCTCCATCGTCGAGCGCATCGCGCGCGTGCTCGACCACAAGCTGGATCTCTCCTCGGAGAGCGGGCGCGGCTCGCGCTTCTCGGTGCTGCTGCCCGTCGTCGCGCCGCTGCCGGCGATGGCGCAGCCGGCGGAGGCGCCCGTCGTGCCGGCGATGCCGCTCGCGGGCCTGCGCGTGCTGGCGATCGACAACGAGCCGGCGATCCTGGAGGGCATGCGCACGCTGCTCGGCGGCTGGGGCTGCCGCATGACGACCGCCGCTTCGCTGAAGGAGGCGATGGAGCGCCTGCGCCACGAGACGCACGGGCCCGACGTCGTCATCGCCGACTATCATCTCGACGAGGGCACCGGCATCGAGGCCATCGCGGCCCTGCGCTGGAAGCTCGGCGACCTCCCCGCCATCCTGCTGACCGCCGACCGGACGCTGCCCGTGCGCGACGAGGCGGCGGAGAAGCAGATCCACGTGCTCAACAAGCCCCTCAAGCCCGCCGCCCTGCGCGCCCTCCTCGCGCGCTGGCGCGCGGAGCGCCGCGCCGCCGCGGAGTAGCGCGCCCGCATCCTCCCCGCAGGGGAGGACGGAGGCCGAAGGCCGGAGGGTGGGGAGGACGGCGATGCCGCTCGCCAGCAGATCCGAAGGCCCCACCGTCCGCGCGAAGTGTCCAGCGGATAAAAGGTTGACAGATCTGACCGGATGAATGGTTGACAGATCA